>JALOTT010000197.1 GCA_025457745.1 Verrucomicrobiota bacterium | reverse complement strand
CCCCAGCATTGGATATGTCAGTCAGATGACGGTGAATTCCGGGGCGACGCTGATCAACGAGACCAACGGGGTGATCGAGGCGCAGGTGGGCGCCGGCGGCGCGCGCAACCTCATTGGCAGCTGCACCAATCGAGGTCTGGTTCAGGTGGACGGGGTCACCCTCAGCCTGCAGACAGGACCCTTTGTCAACGATTTGCTGAACTTCACCGGCAACTATCTCCAGGGTCCGTCCGGGAAACTCGACATCGAACTCGGAGGATTGACGGCTGGGACGGAATACGACCGGTTTGCGGTGAGCGGGAGCGCGACGCTGGATGGCACCTTGCAGGTGCGTTTGCAGGATGGCTATCTGCCGGCGGCGAGCAATGTCTTCCGTGTGCTCACCTTTGGCTCCCGCACTGGCGACTTCGCCACCTACAGCGGATTGAGCATCTACACCAATCTATCGTTGCAGGCGGATTTCGATTCCACCGGCCTGGACTTGACCGTGTTCGCCGACACCAACCAGATCGCCGAACCGCCGACGGTCGCTGTGCAACCCAAGAGCACGACGGTCATCAACGGGCAGACGGCTGTGTTCGAGGTCACGGCCAACGGCACGCGGCCGTTTGGGTATGAGTGGCTGTTTAACGGCACCAACTATCCGGGCGCCAACAACTTCATGCTGGTGCTGCCCGACGTGCAAACCAATCAATCCGGGCCTTACCGGGTCGTCATCACCAATTCCGCCGGCTCGGTGACCAGTGCCGTCGCCACGCTCACGGTCCAGCCGGTCGCCGACCTGGTGGTCGCCGACCTCACCCATCCCACTAATACCGTTGCCGGACAGCCCATCCTTCTGACCTGGCGCTCCTTGAACCAGGGCAGCCAGACGGCCACCGCGCCGTGGAGTGAATCAGTGGGGATCTCGACCAACACATCCGGATCCCCCCTGATCCAGCTCGCCTATATCGCCGCCACCAGCTCGCTCGGCGGCGGGCAATCGCTGGTGCGCACGCAGAACGTGATTCTGCCCGGAGGATTGTCCGGCAACTACCATGTGGTGATCAGCACCGACACCGGCAATCAGGTGGTCGAGCTGGCGAATGAGACCAACAACACCACCGTCTCCGCCGTGCCGATGCTCGTGCGGTCTCCGGATCTCGAGCCAATCTCGCTCGTCTGCTCAAACAGCGTGCTCTATGGCGAATCGATCCCCATCTCCTGGGTGATCACAAACGCCGGAGCCGCGCCGGCGTCGGCGTCCTGGGTCGATCGCATCTATCTGAGCACCAACGCCACCAGCCTGGCCGGGGCGGCCACGCTTGCCGCGATCAATCAAACCAACACCCCGCTCGCAGCATCCGCCCTCATCACCAACACGGCCAGCGTCGTATTGCCTCTGGCACCGCAATGGTTGCCTGGCAGCCTCTACCTGATGGTCCAAGCGGACGCCGGCAATGCGATTGCCGAGTCGGTGGAAACCAACAACCTCTACGCGCAGCCCATCACCCTGGGCCTGCCCCCGCAACCGGACCTGGTGGCGGGCGACATCATCGCGCCCACCAACGCATTCCCCGGCCAGTCGATCCTCGTTGCCTGGGGCGTGACGAACACGGGCAGCCTGGCGGTGACGAGTGTGTGGACTGAAACAGTCTATCTGGCCACCAACGATCTCGGGGTGGGAACGATCGAATTGGGCACGTTCTGGTTCACCAACAATCTGGGCATCGGGCAGTCGCTCACGCGGACCCAGCAGGTGACACTGCCCGCCGCCAGTCCGCTCGGCGACGTGTGGCTTGCAGTGGTGGCGGACAGTCGCAATGACGTGTTCGAGGGCATCGAGAGCAACAACCTGGGGGTGGCCGTGGAAGCGACCTTCCTCCCTGCGGTGCTCACGCTCCAGCCTTCGGTTGCACAGGTGAGCGAGGGCGCTCCGCAGCCCCTGCAACTGACGGTCACCCGGAACGGTGATCGCAGTTCGCCGCTGGCGGTATCCATCGCCGTGGATGACCTCACCGAATTGGGCGCGCCGACCAATGTGACCATCGCCGCCGGACAGGCTTCGGCCGTGTTTGGCGTGACGGGCCTGCCCGACGGAATTGTGGACGGTTCGCAAGTGACCCAGGTCGAGGTGTCTGCCGGGGGCTTCAGCAATGCAGTCAGCGCGGTGACGGTGCTGGACATCAATCTGCCCGAGCTGACGTTGTCGCTCGACACGAACTCGGTGACGGAAGGCTCGATTCTTGGCGCCACGATCTCCCGGAATGGCGGCACCAACACCGCCGTCTCGGTCAGCATCAATTCGCCGAACCCGAACCAGTTGCTCCCGCCGATTCCGTTAACCCTGGCTGCGGGCCAGGTGTCAGCGCCGTTTGCCATGGTCGCGTTGGATGATGCACTGCCGGAGAGCACGGCGGTGTATGCGGTTTCCGCCACCGCCCCGGGCTATGTTGGCTCCACAGCCGATGTCACCGTGCTGGACAATGACGAGGTGGCCGTTGCTGTGGACGTGGCCGCCGACTCGGTCAGCGAGAGCGCCGGTCCCGGGGCTGTCCTGGTGACCATCGCCCGATTCCCCGCATCCTTCGAGCCTCTGCAACTGGATGTGGAAAGCAGCGATCCCGGTTCGCTGGTGGTGCCGGCCCGCGTCACCATCCTCGGCAACCAGTCCTCGGTGACATTTGCCGCTTCCCCGCTGGACAATGCCATCGTGGACGGGGCCCGCCCGGTGCAGATTGATGCCTGGGTTCGATCAGCCGCGAACGGGTCGCGACTGGCGCAGGGCACGCCCGATTCCTTGACAGTTACGGACGACGATGGTCCCACCTTGACGCTGGCCGTCGCCGCGGACTTGGTGGCTGAGGGGTTGGCCCCGGCGACCTCGGGATTGGTGACGCGCAACACCTCAACCAACTTGGCATTGGTCGTGGATTTGGCGTCGAACGATCCCAGCGAGGCGACCGTGCCTCCGTCGGTGATCATTCCTGCCGGACAGGCGTCCGCGAGTTTCAACATCGACAGCGTGGACGACGCCCTTCCGGATGGCAGCCAATCGGTCACCATTACCGCCAGCGCCACCAACTTCACCAGCGGGGTGGATCAGTTGATTATCAGCGACCTGAACACGCCGGACCTGGCGATCGCCGCCATTAACGCACCCGTTACCGCGGAAACCGAGGCATATGCGACCCTTGGCTACACCATCCGCAATCAAGGCGCGAGCGCCACGGCATCCAATATCCTGACGCAGCGGATTTACCTGTCGGACGATCCGCTGGTGGGGGACGACCAGTTGATGGGGACCTACACCTTCGCCGGGGCGATCCCGGCCGGCAGCCAGTTCGGGCAGACGTTTGCCATCCGGATGCCGTTGCAGGCGGGCGAGTACTGGGTGGTGGTGGAAACCGACGTCAACGGGGTGGTGACCGAGACCCTGGAGAACAACAACACGCGGATCTCCGGTGCGCCCATCCAGGTCCTGCCCGCATACGACGCGGTGGTCTCCACACCGTTGAACGTGGAACCGGCCGGCACGCCGGTGCCGATGACGGGTCAGGCCTTCAAACCCGTCGGTGGCGCGCCGGTGCCTTTCGCGCTCGTGAACTTGCACCTGCATGTAAAGGACACCCACCGGGTGATCTCCGCGTTGACCGATGCTTCCGGCAACTTCTCGACTGTATGGAATCCCCTGCCGGGTGAAGCCGGTTCCTATGAAATTGCCGCGTCGCATCCCGGCGCGACGGACGCAGCGGCGCAGGACAATTTCACGCTGCTGGGGCTTCGGGCCAATCCTGCGCTCTCCACGGCGGCCCTGGCTGAGGCGGCTTCGATCACGAACACCATTCTCGTGGAGAACCTCGCCGATGTTCCGCTCACCGGGGTTGGGGTTCAGGTGCTGGGCGCGCCGGCCAGCCTGGTCGTCAATGCCGGTCTGGCGACGAACACCTTTGATTCCCTCGGCAGCAATTCGTTGACTTACGCCGTGACCGCGTTGGATGCCTCGATCCTCCAGGCGCCGTTGACACTTCAGATCAGCAGTTCGGAAGGGGCCTCGTTGGCGGTGCCCGTGACGGTAAACGTCCGGGTGCTTCAACCGAAACTGGTCGCCATGCCGCAACGCGTCGTTGCCGGAATGAAGCGCGGTGTGCAAACGATGGTCGAACTCGAGGTGGTCAACCAGGGCGGAGCTGCGTCGGGCCCGGTGTCGATCTCGCCGCCCGCCGTCTCCTGGATTTCGGTTGCCTCAGAGAATCCCCTGCCATCCATGGCCCCGGGATCCAGCAACCGCGTGGTGCTTCAATTGACGCCGCCCGAGGATCTGCCGCTGAGCGTTTACTCCGGGAACTTCTATCTCGGCGCCTCGAACACACTCGTGGGCGTTCCGTTTGAATTCCGGGCGTTGTCCGAAGCCACCGGCGACCTGCATGTGCTGGCTGAGGACGAATTCACCTATTACGCCGAGGGCGCTCCCCGGGTGGCCGGAGCCACCGTGGTCGTGTCAGACACCCTCAGCGGCGCGGTGATCACCAACGGGGTCACGGACGGCAATGGCGAGTACTTCCTGTCCCAGTTGCCTGAGGGCTACTACGATCTTCGGCTCGGTGCGAATCAGCACACAGACTCCCATGGCACCTTTTTCCTCAAGGCCGGGGTGACGAACGACATCGCCGCCTTCCTCTCGCGACAGACCGTTCGTTACACGTGGACCGTGGAACCAATCACCATTGAAGATCGCTACAAGCTTACGATCGAAACCACGTTTGACACGGCCGTGCCTGCGCCGGTCGTCACGGTCTCGCCTGCGGTGATCGATCTTGCGGAGATGGTGGGCGACGTGTGGCAGGTGGACCTGGTGATTTCCAACCACGGACTGATCGCCGCCCAGAACTTCGAGCTGGAGTTCGATGAACATCCGAACTTCAGTTTTACACCTCTGGTGAGCAACCTTGGAGCGCTTCCGGCCAACAGCGGCCTGACCATTCCATTGACCATCAAGCGCCTGAACGCTGCGGCGAGTCAGGGCGCCAGCGCGCCCCTTGCCCTGCTGACCGGCCCTGGCGGGACGGCTTTGGCGGGGGAGACCCCGCCAGTCACCCCGGCCCCTTGCACCGCCACAGGACGCGGTCGGCATGAGCTTGTCTGCGGTTCGCACACCAACTCCTACTCGACTCCCATCACCCTGCCCAATGCGGGCGATTGCAGTCCCGTCGGGCTGGGCTATACGGATGGCGGCCCCGGTGGTGGCGGCGGTGGGGGTGGCGGTGGAGGAGGGGGCGGCGGCGGAGGCGGTGGGGGCAGCGGCATCGGCGGCGTCCTGGCGCGCATCTACGATGGCATTCCAACCCTCGGCCTGCCGCCTGGTGAACTGTATGATGTCAAACCGCCGGTGGGATTCAAACCGCCGTGTTCGAATCCGAGCACCGAGGGTTGGCCGGCGTGCCTGCCCGGATTGGAGCCTTGCCTCGACTTGTTGCCCCTGCCGCCTTGGATCACCTGTCCCAAGGGTCTCTGGCCCTGCGCCAAGGGATTGTACGAAGGCGTTGGGGCCGAGGATATCCTGCCTTGCGCGACCGGGGCGGCGAGCTGTCTAGGCATCGAGCTGCCCAACACCGATCCGTTTGCGCCCTTCTCAGGCGCGGCGGACTGCGCCTATGGATTGCTGAACTGTTACGGCTCGTTCTCGAGCAGCGTGCAGTCGGTGCAGGCCGCCAGTTTCACCGCCGATCCGGTGCAGGCATTTCTGCCCGGCGTTCGCGCGTTCTTCGACCTGTTCAACGAAGTGACCGGGGCGCCGGACGGTGTCTGGATCAACCCTCAGACCAGCCAGGTGACCGAGCAATGGTATGGGCTGTTCGCGGGGGCGGGCCTCGAGGCCAGCGACGGTGGGCGGGTGATCACGTCCGCCGAGGAGACCAGCTTGCTCACCGGCCTGCAACCGCCGGGCGTTGCCGCCGGAGAAGTCGCCCGGGTCATCCAACGCTGGAACCTCACGGTCACCAACTGGGGCCTGGGCATCTACACGCGGGATGCCAACCCGCCGGGCGACAGCGATGATTTCATGGACCTGGTGGTGTTGAATGAGCGGCTCAATGCCGCGGGGGATTATCAGGCGCTGGCCGAGGCTGCCGGGTTCGTTTCGCCGCTGCACGCGGTGTTGCAGACGGTCCGCGACAACGCCAATGCGGGGCAGGACGGCGGCGTGTGTTCCACCATCCGGCTCCGGATCGATCAGGAAGCCGTGCTCAGCCGCGACGCGTTCCGCGCGACGCTCGAGTTTTCCAACAATGATACCGCGCCGCTCGGAAACATCGCCGTGGACCTGACGGTTCTGGATGCGCTCGGCAACGAGGTCGACGGCCTGTTTGGCATCGCCCCGCCTGAGTTGGATCAACTGACTGCGGTGGATGGCACCGGCACACTGGCGCCCGGCAACAGCGGCAGCGCCCGATGGACCTTGATTCCCACCGTGGACGCGGCGCCGGAAGCGCCCACGCAATACTTCGTGAGCGGCCAGCTGCGCTATTCGATCAACAGCAACCTCGTCACGGTGCCGTTCGCCGCTGTCGACATCATCGTCCATCCCACCCCCATACTGAAGGTGGACTATTTCCATCAGCGCGATGTTTACAGTGATGATCCGTTCACCGACGAAATCGAGCCTTCCATTCCCTACAACCTGGCCGTCATGGTGCGCAACACGGGCCAGGGTTCCGCCAACCAGTTCAGCATCGCCTCCGGCCAGCCGCAGATCATCGACAATGATCGCGGCCTGATGATCGATTTCAAAATCATCGCGACCGAGGTGGCCGGACAGAACCTGGTGCCGTCGTTGACGGCGGACTTTGGCACCATCGCGCCGGGCACGAATGTCATCGGACGCTGGCTTCTCACCTCCACGCTTCAGGGATTGTTCACGGATTACGAGGCGACCTTCGAGCATCTCAGCGATCTTGGGAATCCGAGGTTGTCCCTGATCGACGAGGTGAACATTCACGAGATGATCCGACTGGTGCGGGCCGGGGGAGCCTTTGATGATCAGCGGCCGGATTTCCTCGTCAATGAGCTGCCCGACGTCAACGATTATCCCGACACCCTCTATCTGAGTGACGGCTCCAAGAGCCCCGTGCAGGTGGTCACCAATGCCGTGGTGATCGGCACGTTGTCGCCCGGAAATCTGCAGGTGCAGCTTCAGACCACCCTGCCCATCGGTTGGGCCTACCTGCGGGTGCCCGATCCCGGGAACGGTCAGTATCGCCTGATCGGCGTCACTCGGTCTGACAGCAAAGTGATCGGCGTGGAGACCAACGTCTGGGTCACGGACCGCACCTTCCACGGACTGGGCAAACGCCCGGTGAAGGAGAACATTCTCCATCTCCTGGACGATGA
>JALOTT010000196.1 GCA_025457745.1 Verrucomicrobiota bacterium | reverse complement strand
ATACCGCGACAACGCGCTATCAAAAGCCAGATTTGAGTTCCGGTGGGAAGACCAGTTCAACCTGTCCCTTGACCCGGTGACGGCCAGAGAATTTCACGACGAGACGTTGCCCCAAGAAGGAGCGAAGACGGCTCACTTCTGTTCCATGTGCGGGCCACACTTTTGCAGCATGAAGATAACGGAAGACGTGCGGAAATATGCGGCGGAGCAAGGCATCGCCGAGGAAGAAGCGTTAAAAAGGGGATGGAAGAGAAGTCGATGGAGTTCGTGGAAAAGGGTGCAAAACTCTATGCAAAGGCGTAATCTTTTCGACAATGGAAAACGGTGACAAACATCGCGCACCAAGAAATCGGACTCTGACGCTCACACCATTGGAGCATCAGCGGATGGCCGACTCGTTGCTTCGCCCGCCATTGCCCAGCAAACCAGCGTCCCTTGTTGACCAGATAGTTTGCGCCGATTCTCTTTCGCTGTTTGCGACTTTGCCACGAGCGTTTGTTGACCTGTTGATTCTTGACCCTCCCTACAATCTTAACAAGCAGTTCGGCGCGGAGACATTTCGGGAAATGTCATTGGCCGAGTATGAGTCATGGTTTGAAAGTTGGTTTCCAAGCGTGCTCCCCCTCCTCAGGCCAACAGCCAGCCTCTATGTTTGCGGCGATTGGAAGTCATCCGTTGCTGTGCATCGCGTGCTGGACAGGCATGTCATCGTTCGCAGTCGCATCACTTGGGAGCGTGAAAAGGGACGCGGTGCAAAATCGAACTGGAAGAACGCCAGCGAGGACATCTGGTTTGCCACGGTCTCGAACAACTACTTCTTCGACGTTGAAGCGGTGAAGCTCAAACGCCGGGTCATCGCGCCGTATCGCGTGAACGGGGAACCCAAAGACTGGCAGGAAACGGAGAATGGAGACTTCCGGCTTACGCATCCTTCCAATCTCTGGACTGATTTGACCGTGCCGTTCTGGTCCATGCCTGAGAACACCGACCATCCGACACAGAAGCCGGAGAAATTGCTGGCGAAACTGCTGCTGGCGAGCAGTCGCAAAGGTGATTTCGTGTTCGATCCGTTTCTTGGTTCTGGGACAACGGTAGTGGTGGCCCGCAAGTTCGGACGGCGGTTCTTGGGCGTTGAGATGAATGAGCACTTTGCTTGTCTCGCGGCAAAGCGCGTTGAACTGGCGAATGATGATCCTTCGGTGCAAGGCTACGCAGGCGGCGTTTTTTGGGAGCGCAATTCCCTCAACGCGCAGCCGAAGGAAATCTCTCCGGTAACGGACGAGCATCCCATGTTGCTCGAAACCGGCACGCCATACCGCGTAACCAAGTCCAAGACGAAATGAAATCACCACTCTTTGAACCGAAAACGCGCGAAGCAATCGAGCGCAAAGTCCGTGACGTGCTGAACGAACAAGCGGATTTCTTGTCAGCGGACACCGCAGAAAGCACGCGCGCCGCAGGCGATGCAATCCAGTCCATCATCGAAGACAATTTTGCCGCGATTCTCGGCGACCTCGTCGGCGAGTATTCCGCCAGCTTCGCCCGCCGGGCGATGGCTGATTTGGCGTTCAAGGACACGGTCAATAACTACTGCGTCGTGGACGTGAAAACTCACCGCGAGGGAACGGCTTTCAACATGCCGAACCTGACTTCCGTTGACCGCCTCGCTCGCTTCTACGAGGACGACAGCAATTATTTCGTGATGCTGATGGTCAAATACGCGGTCGTCGGCACGAAGGTAACCGTCCAGCACGTTCACTTTGTCCCGATTGAGCATTTGAAGTGGGAATGCCTGACGCTCGGCGCGCTCGGCACGGGACAGATTCAGATTGCCGACTCTAAACGCATCGAAATTGATCCAAGCCAGAAGCGTCGCGCTTGGATGCTGGAGTTTTGCGACACCGTGCTCGCGTTTTAACCGCGAGAGATTGTGAAGATTACCAAACGAATTGGGAAATTCGAGAAGGTGAAAAAGTTCTGGCTGTCAAAACCGGAAGATTGATTTGACCGAGTTCGTAGAAGATTTTTACGCGAGTTGAATTTGAAAAGTTTTGCCCCAGTTGAATTGAGTTACGACCACATCTCCAGCGGCATCGGCGCGGCGATGATCGGCTGGTATGGCTGCGCGATGCTTTGCTACGTCACCCCCAAGGAACACCTCGGCCTGCCGAACAAGAAAGACGTGAAAGACGGCGTCATGGAACCGGTTTCGGCGCGGCGCCCTTGGGCAGGTCGGCCACCGTCAGCGCCGGTGACTTCGCCGCCACCTCCGCAAAGGTCGGCCAGACGAATCCGCCCAGCGTCAGCCCGCCGGCAACCGCCGAACTGCTTTTGAGAAAAGTGCGTCGAGAATAGCCATGGGGCCAGAGTTTCATAAGGCTCAATCAGGGCTTCAGCTTTCGTTCCAGAATCTCGCCGACGAGGGCGGGATTCGCCTTGCCCTTGCTCAACTTCATCACCTGACCTTTGAGGAAATTCAGCGCGGCGGCTTTGCCGGATTTGAAATCGTTTGCCGGGCCGGGGTTGGCGGCGATGACTTCGTCGCAGAACTTCTCAATCGCGCCGGTGTCACTGACCTGCGCCAGGCCTTTTTCCTGCACAATGGCCGCGGGCGCTTTGCCGGTGTCGAACATCTCCGCGAAGACCTGCTGTGCGGCGGAACTGCTGATGGTCTTGGCTTCGACGAGGCCGATGAGTTCGAGCAGCGCGGCGGGTTGGAATCTGAGGTCGGCGAGCGTCATCCGTAGGACAGGCGTCGCGCCTGTCTCTGACTTTTCTACAGGATCTTCTTCAAGCGAGACAGGCGCGATGCCTGTCCTACGCTCATTCACCCCTGCCATCTTCGCTCGCAGATTGTTGATCACCCAGTTGGCCACCGCCTTTGGATTCTTTGCTTGTTTGGCGATGCCTTCAAAATAATTTCCCAACCCGACATTGCTCTTGAAAACTTCCGCATCACCCGCGGGCAACTGGTAATCAAGCATGAAACGCTGCTTGCGCGCGACAGGCAACTCAACCACTCGCGACTTTACTTCCGCCAGCCACGCCTCGTCCGGCGCGAGCGGCATGAGGTCGGGGTCAGGGAAATAGCGATAGTCGTGCGCGTGTTCCTTCGTGCGCATTTCGTCGGTGATGCCCGCGTCGTCATCCCAGCGCCGTGTGGATTGGATGAGCTTGCCTCCCTTTTTCACCACTTCGATCTGGCGTGGGATTTCGTATTCCAAGGCGCGGCGCACGCCGGAAAAGCTGTTCATGTTCTTGATTTCGATCTTCGCGCCGAGTTCCTTCGTGCCGACAGGCCGCACGCTCACGTTCACGTCGCAGCGCACCATGCCCTTTTCCATGTCGCAATCGCTCACGCCGCCTTGCACGAGGATTTCCTTGAGCGCATTCAGGTATTCGCAGGCCATGTCCGCGCTGGTGATGTCCGGTTCGGAAACAATTTCCATGAGCGGCACGCCGGCGCGGTTGAAGTCCAGCCCGCTGTTGCGCTCAAAATGAAAACTCTTGCCCACGTCCTCCTCAAGGTGCGCCCGGGTGATGCGCACGCGTGCGAGAGGGGGGCTGGCAGGCGAGACGCCGGCCCCACTACCTGTCCCACTACCAAACTCGAACTCCACGTAGCCGTTCGCCGTGCTGGGTTTGTCGTATTGCGTGATCTGGTAATTCTTCGGCATGTCCGGATAGAAATAACTTTTCCGGTCGAACTTCGCGAAACGCGGGATCTCGCAATTCAGCAGGTAGCCGGTCAGGACGGTGAGCCGCAACGCCTCGTCATTCGGCACGGGCAAAACACCCGGCAGTCCTAGACAGACGGGACAGACGTTGGTGTTCGGTTCCGCGCCAAACGCATTGGCGCAGCCGCACCACATCTTCGACTTCGTCTTGAGCTGGACGTGGGTTTCCAGACCGATGACAGGTTCGTATTCCATAAATGGCGTGGAAAGTTTAACCACGAATGGACACGAATGAACACGAATTTTTCGACAGGCAGCCGCGCCGTTCTCGATTGCCTTCAATCTGCGCGGCATCACGAGCCTGTGCGAAGACGCCGCGCTGCAACCGGAGGCGACGGCGAAGCTGCTGATGCGGCTCGCGGAGAACCAGGCGGTGCTGTGCCGCGCGGTTGCCGCCGCCGGATTGGACGTGGCGTTCGTTGAGTCCGCTGCCGCGCCGCCCATTCTATCGCCGCGCCAGTTTCGCGAGTTGGAACTGCCGGCGTTGCAACGCATCTTGCAACTTGCCGCCGAATGCGCGGGCCATGCCGTGCCGTGCATCATGGGCGGAAAAACGTTCCCGATTCTCGACGAGTTGCTGTCCACCGGCACGAACCACCTCGCGTGCAACGTGGAGACAAATCAGGCGGCGTTCGTCGAGCGGGTGTGGCGAACGCATCCGCACGTGAAGATTCGCGTGAACCTTGATTCCGGCATCGTCGCTTGCCGCGAACCGGAGGGCATCTACCGCGCGATTGACCGGCTGCTGGAAATCGTCGGCGACCGGACCAACTGCTTGATGGGCACGGGCGTGTTGCCGCTCGAAACCCCGCCGGAAAACGTTTGGCTGATCCGCGAATACCTGACAAAGTGATTCCCATGAAGACCTCATTCACGCGCTCTGCATGCTCCCTGACCCGCCGGGCGTTTCTGCGCCGCACCGCACTCGCCGCCAGTGCCGTGGCTGCCGGCCCGTTGATTGTGCCATCGTCCGTACTGGGTTTGGATGAGAAGGTTTCGCCCAGCAACCGCATTACGATCGGCGTCATCGGCACGGGACGGCAATCCGCCTACGCCAACATCCCGGGTTTTCTACAGGAACCGGACGCGCAAATCGTGGCTGTGTGCGACGTGGATGCGTGGCGCCTGGCGAAGGCGAAGAAGCAGGTTGAGGATTTCCACGCCAAGCAGAAGGGCTCCGGCAGCTTCAAAGGCTGCGCGACGTTCCGCGACTGGCGCGAGCTGATCGCGCGCAAGGACATTGACGCGGTGATGGTGGCCACGCCGGACCACTGGCACGTCCTCATGGCCCTGGCGGCGCTCAAGGCAGGCAAGGATGTGGCGTGCGAAAAACCGCTGACGCGGAATATCGCCGAGGGCCGGCGGCTGGCGGACACGGTGAAGAAACTGGGGCGCGTGTTCCGCACGGACAGCGAGTTCCGCTGCAACCGCGCGTGCCACCAAGCGGTACAACTGGTGCGCAACGGCAAGATCGGCAAGCTGCAGCACATCCTCACCGCGACGCCGAAAGATTCCACGACCGGCCCGCAGCCGGACATGCCCGTGCCGGCGGAACTGGATTACGACCTGTGGCTCGGCCCGGCGCCGGAGAAGCCGTACACCGAGAAGCGCGTTCACCCGCGCAACGAAGACAAGGGCCGGCCCGGCTGGATTTGCATCCGCGATTACGCCGACGGCATGTTGGCCAACTGGGGGGCGCACCTGAACGACATTGCGATGTGGGCCAACGACACCGAGCACACCGGCCCCATCGAGATCGAGGCCACCGGCAAGTATCCAGCCGCCGGAAATCTTTGGGACGTGATCCAGGAGTTCGAGGCGCACTTTCTCTTCGCCAACGGCGTGCGGCTCACCTGCAAGACCGACAAGCCGTTCATGCGATTTGAAGGCTCAGAAGGTTGGATTGATGTCCGCTACCCGACTCAGATTGAAGCGAGCGACGAGTCGCTCCTCGCCTGGAAACCCGGCTCGAACGATGTCACGTTCCCGCTGAAGCGGAGCGAGAAGCGCGACTTCCTTGACGCCGTGAAATCCCGCCGGCCGCCAATGTACGACGCCGAGAACGGACATCGCAACGCGTCGTTGTCGCACCTCGCATTGACGGCGGTGGACTTGGGGCGGAAGCTCAAGTGGGACCCCGCAGCCGAGAAAGTCATCGGCGACGAGGAAGCAAACAAACACTTGCAACCTAAGGCGCAACGCGCGCCCTGGACAACATGATCACCTCCGACAAAACGCCCATTAAGAAGTGATTCCCATTTCCCAAAGAGAATTGGCACATAGGCAGGGCCCGTCAGTCCCATGCGCGCCGTTCGTTCGCACAACAAAGACTGGCTCGCACGGAGTGATGCGCCCTACCCGATGTTTGTTCCGATTGCCATCGGGAATCGGTATGATTTCCAGCAGCGACTGGACGGTGTTATTGATCGAGTACCGGCTTTTCCTTGTGCCAGTTCATGCTCTGTTCGTAGGCATGGGCGATTTTCAAAATCGTTTCCTCGCCGAAGGGTTTGCCGAGCAGTTGCAGGCCGATGGGCAGTTTCGGTGATCTGGTGAAACCACAAGGCAGGCTGAGGCCGCAAATGCCGGCGAGGTTGCACGAGAGCGTGAAGATGTCGCCGAGATACATCTGCAACGGGTCTTCCACTTTCTCGCCGATCTTGAACGCCGCCGTTGGCGCCACGGGCGTGACCATGGCGTCCACTTGCTCAAACGCTTTCAAAAAGTCCTGCCGGATGAGCGTGCGGACTTTTTGCGCGCGCAAATAGTAGGTGTCGTAGTAGCCGCTGCTCAAGACTTGCGTGCCGGGGATGCTGCGGCCTTCTTCCAGCTTGGGCAATGAAATGCGCGTGGTTGATACGAGCTTGAACGCTGACCGGATTCTGTCGCCAAACGGCCCGCATCAAGAGGCAAGAAAGTAGCGCCAGCCCGGTTATGTGCTATACTTGACCCGCAATTCACCCGAATCATGTCCATAGCCCGGAAGTCGAAATACCATTGCGATATTCGCGCCAGTTTCGCGACGGCGTTTAGGAACTGGCGGCGGCGGAACGATGTTCCGCTAAAGAAGGTGGCTGCCGATCTGGGCCTCTCCATCGCCACCATCAACAAGTGGGAGTTGGGCGAGCGATTCCCCAGCGGGCATAACTTTGAAATGCTTGCTGACTACACCGGGGAACCGCCATGCCGCCTCTTTTGCCTCATGGCGAATCAGTGCATCCCTGCCGATTGTCTGCTGGCGACGGAGCGGAAGCGCTGATTCGGTAGCGACTCTCTCTCTTCAGCTTGTTTGTACTTTAAGTAGAAAACAGCTGCTTGCCTTCTAACTCTCCTGGGCCAACCTAAAGTGGTGTTAAAGCTGTTACACGCGGGCAAATGACTGAAATTGTCCATCACGATAATTCACCTGCATCCATTGTTGTTTATGCGTAAAGAATATTTTTTGA
>JALOTT010000195.1 GCA_025457745.1 Verrucomicrobiota bacterium | reverse complement strand
GCATCTCTTGTAACACCGAAGGCATTCCAAGGTTGCGAGATCGTTGGCCGCTCGTGTCCTACAGTCTTTCGCCAGACGCTGCGCCACCAGTTGAGCATCGCTGTTGGGCACTGCGGACATTCGTCCAGTCGTGATCATACTGTCCCATTAAGCACCCGGAAAGAGCGAGGAGGTGACAAATTAAATCACGACTCCTGCTATCCCAGGTTCCCGCCTCGCCCGTTCTGTATTCTTCGTGACGCTTTCTCCGCCGTCAATCACGCCGCGGCGGGTTCTGCACGAAGACGCCGTTGGCCTCGATGTCCTTGTTAAAAAACACCAGTTCCTTGCGTCCGTTGATCTCGGCGATGACGCAGCTGCCTTTGGGGAACAACGCCACCAATTCCTCGCCCGTGAGCGTCTTGGACTGGGTGGTCGGGGCTGGGGCGTTCTGAAGGGAGGCGACACGCACGGCGGGTTTCCCGCCAGGCCGCGGCAGCCAAAGCGAGCCGGCGACCAGGCCGGTTGCCGCCAGCACGCCGACGGTCCATTGCCCGATCCGTCTTTGGCGCCGGCGGGATCGCAGGTGGGCGCTGGCCGCGCGGCGGGCGGAGGCGCTGGTCGTCTGCCATTGCTCGTCCCCCAGCACAGCATCTAGGAGGGCGTCGTTAGGGGCCGGGTCAGGAAAGGTTTTCATGGCGCAAATGAATCAACAATCTGGCTTTGAGCTTCTGCCGAAGCCGCGCCAGCCGGCTTTCGACTGCCTTGTAGGTTTCGTCCCGTTCATCAGCCAAATCCTGGATGGATCGTTTGTCCACATACGCTCCGCGAACCAGTTCGCTGTCTTCCGGCGGCAATTCGTCCAACGCCTGGCGCAACCCCGCAGCCAGCCGGTGCTCCTCCGGAACCGCCTCGGCAAGTTGATTGGCGAGGCCATCCAACGGCACGAAGCGGCCCTCGCGTTGCCGAACGCGACAGCGATCAACGAATGTGTTTCTCGCCACGGTCCGCAACCAGGCCCGCAGACGTTGTTCGCTGTCGAACACTTCAAATCGCTTCGCCAGTTTGACCACCGTTGTCTGAAAGACTTCCTTGGCCTCGGCTTCGTTTCCCTTTGCCAGCACCAGCACATACTCGTAGAGCCTCAAACCATGGGCATCGTAGAACCGGGAAAACGCCGATTCATCGCCCCGCCGGATCGCGCAGGTGAGTTCCCGGAGCTTCGAGCCGTCATGAACCCCTCGCGGTTCAGCCGGTTCGACATCGGCTTTGGGCAAAACCGGCATTGCCTTTGAAGCAACACCGGCAAACCCGTCTGCCTCCTCGTTAGAGCCCGCTTTCATCAGGCTGGACGAGGACTACTTCCGGACAGGTTGATTCGTGCCTTCGCTTTTGCCCCCGCCTCCACTACCGCCGCCACCGGTTCCGATCTGCAGGTTCGCGCGATACGCCGCGAGGAATGAGTCCATGAACTCGATGAACTCCTCCGAGCCACTGACCACCAGAATCTCCAAGTCGTTGACGGAGTGCAGGTCTGGCCTGCCACCGGGAATTCCAGCCTCTCGCTGCGCGGTCCATCCAATCTCCCAAGCCTTATTCATGAGCAGTTTCCACCTGTCACGCGGAATCCCTGTCAACGGAAAGGCTTTCCTCTTGGTCGCCGAGCCTTTCGCGAGCCGGCTCCGGTCGGGAACGAGCACCACCGCTGAGGGCTTGGCGATGTTGCCCTCGATCACCCACTTGCCCATGTCGGGATTCTGGTCCGCCAGTCGGTTGTAGAGCTTGATGACTTCCATGGGATCGGAGGCTTCGAGGCGCATCGCGGGGATAGGCCCGAACTGGCCATCCGGAATGGTCACGACCTTCCCCCAATCCAGCCCGAAGTGCTTTTCCAGCGCCTTGATGAAACGCTCCGGATGATGGGGTTCATAGAAAAAGAACTCGTTGGTCCCGGCGGTCTGGGCGGGCGGCTTTTCCTGGGCGCCGGCGGTTCCTTGCGCCAGGAGAAGGGCCGCGCCCGCGGCCAGGCTCGTTATGAGAATGGATTGGAACGGATGGATTCGTGTCTTCATGATGTCTGTCTCGTTGCGCGGCCGGCGGTTCGCGGTTTCCGTCCGCGGCTGACACCAGCCTGCCTCAACCTAAAGACGACGGCACGCTCGAAATTCCCTCGGAGTATTTCATCCATCGAACCGCGGGGCTGCAACCACAACCCCGTAGCAGCAGAGGTTTCGAACTCCAGGGCTTGGCTCATGCTGCAGGCAGATCAGCGGAATTGGGCCGGGAAACGGAAATACGCGCGCGTAGCTCGCGCGGCCGCCGCCGGAGGTCATCACGGGGCGATCATTTTCAGCCAGGCGGCCTGGTCGGTGCCGAGATAGTTCTGGAGGGTTCTCTCACCCAACACCTGCTGGAGCGAGTGTTCGGTTTCCTGACGAATGCCCTGCAACGCGGCTTCGCGTTGCTTTATTGCCCCCTCTACGGGGCGGCCACGGGGGCGGGAGACCCGCTGCGATTCCTGGCCACCCAGCGCAGCAAGCTAATGCCGCCCAACAGCAGGAGCACGATGCACAGCACGGAAAACCAGCGTGCCGGCGCGCGATATCCAAAATCCCTGCCCTGCACGTTGGTCGGAATCGTCCGCCCTTCGTTCGCCAGCAGCGCGAGTGTCGCTTCATCCGCCGCGGCAACAAAGTCCGGACCGCGCCTCGGCTGCCGAGAGCGTCCGGACCCAACTGGTCACCAAACCGAGCAAAGCGGCCAGCGCGATCAAGACCACCGCGGCACCCGCCGCCAGGATGTTCTTCTCAATTCTTTCGGCTCGCGGAGTGGCCGTCTCCTGCCGATGGAACTGCGCCGTGCCGGGCCGGCGCAGGAGCAGCACTGTGCCGGCCACGACGATGAACGTGGACAGCAGCACCATCCAGCCGCGCACACCGCCGTTGTGGAAGTCCCGGTTCTCGACCCGCGTCGCGGGGGCAATCTCCTGTTCAGCCAGCGCCGCGAGCAGGGCATCGTTCAAGATTGTCCAACGGTGAATCCGGCGGTCTTCAGGCAAGGCAACATTGAGGGATTTCGATCCGTCTTTGTATTGATACACCGTCCATTGCGCGTCCGGGCGACTGGTCATGATGTTGCGTGCTTCGGATTCCTCGATGCGAGTGGACGTCAGCGTCCGATCAGTAAAAAGCAGCGAGAACACGAAAATGCCAAGAATCAAAGCCGGCCCCGCCATTCCCAGCGCGAGCCAGACCGTATAGGACCTGCCCGGCATCGGGCCGCCTGCGGTGGCCTCCGCTTCCCGATGGCGCGCGTCTCGCCTGCGTTGCCACACCCAAATGACCAGGGCCGCCGCCACCAGCCAGTAGAATGCCGACAGCGACCAGGTCTGCGCATGGACAAGCCAGGGTCGGGAATACGTCACGGATCCCGGCAGCATCCCCGCGGGCAGCACCAATACCGCAAACCCGATGGCGAGGGTGCGCCAGAATTGGATGAGACGCCGCCGTCCCAGCGTGGTCTGCTGGCTGGCACGACCCATCTTGCGCCCGACCCAGCGTCCGCCATACCCAAACACGCCGAACAGCGCATAAAGAATCAACATGCCGCTGGAAAGCAGGACGCTCCACATTCCAGCAGCGCCGGCGGCTTTGGCGGCCGAACCGCCCTTGGTCGCTGTAGCGGTGGCGGCAGTCGCGGCAGTGGCGGTGGTGGCCAACAGCGGCAGGGCTGCCACCACACCCAGTGTGAATGCCTTGCCCGGCTTCGTTTGCCGCAACGTGCCCTCCACCAGCGCCAGCACCTGTTGGTGCAGCAGCTTCCGCCCGCGCGACAAACGTTGCCGGATGGCATCCTCGGAAAGCTCCAGCGCCGCGGCGACCCGTTCGATGGACTCACCCTCGCGGTAGAACAGGATCAGCGGCTCCCGGTAATCGTCCGGGATTCGCTCTAACGAACGCCACAAAATGGCCTCTTCCTCGCGCGTGATCGCCCGTTCGTCCGGGGTCGGTGCGGATGCGGGCAGATCATGGATGGCGTCCAGCGGTACGGCGGCATGGACGGGTTGGTGAGTCTGCCGGCGGACGGCGTTGCTGGTCAGCCCGCGCGCGATGCCACACAGCCACGCCCGCAGTTTGGCCGGTTCACGAAGCTGCCGCAGCCGTTGCCATGCCGTCAGGAACGTCTGTTGCGCGAGGTCTTCACTGGCGCTCAGGCTGCCCGTGGCATTGTAAGCCAGCGAACAGATCAGGGATTGATACCGCGAGACGATCCGCCCGAACGCTTCCCGATCATCCGCGAGACTCTGTGCGACCAGTTCGGCGTCGCTGTGTTCCGTGGCGGGCATTGTTCCGTTCGTTATCATACCACCTTGGGAGTGTCGCGAAACCGCAAAAGGTGACGAAGAAACGCCTTCAAAATCGTGCGGCTCGTGTCGAGGCACCGGCTCGGCGGCAATAGCGGGTGATTCCGGTTGCCGCTGCCGACAGAATCGTCGCCGTGTACATGCTCATCTCCACCGCCGAGCAAAGATACGCCTACCATGATCCGTTCTTGGCCAGCGCCCGTTCGAGGCTGGGAAAGGAACGCAGCATGAGGAACAGGATCGCTGTTGCGGACACGGCGAACAATCCGGTCCAGAGCGCCTTCCGCACCCGCAACCACGCCAGCAACCCGCCCGCCAGCGCCAGCACCAGCGCGCCCGCTGCCGCCACCGATACCGGCAGGAGGGGGTTTTGGAGTTCCGGACGGAGGATGAACACGATCCAGGAACCGGCAATGGAGGAGATGAAATACAGGGCGTACTCATCACCGGGAAACTGGAAATGCACTAGCGAGCAACCGCCCCACGCCGCGCGGGTTTTCGGTGAAGCCGGTGATTTGAAGAACCCCATATCGGCCGGCGCGCGTCCTGACCAAAACTGTCACGGGACCTCCCTGATGTGCCACGATGGACGATGGATCGGAAATGGCGTTATTCTTGAGATACGCGGAAGCCGACGGAGTGAGCGTATCGAATTCCTCATTGCTGACCGGCCCCGCCAGCGAGTTCAGAAGGATGACCGAGTTGCTGCCAGCACCACCGCCAATGAGGTGGTGACGAACACCGGACGGCGTAACACCTCGCCCGGCGTGGCCGGTGAAGAATTGCATGTTGCACTGCTGCTGCTCACGAGCCCCAGCCTGGCGGCGAATGCCGGAAGTGCAAGTGCAGGGCGGTCACAGCCGGCGCGTGCAGCCGCAACCGCTCAATCGCCCTTCGGCGCAAGCCGGCCTTTTTGCCATGAATAGAAACCTGGTTTGCCGTGTATGGAGGCTCGGGCGCCATCTTTGATGTCATCGATGGAAAACGACTTCAGCGCTTCATGGTTCGGATTGATCAGGATGGATTCCAGCTTGATTTCATAACTCGCCTTGTAGTAACCGCCGCCCGGAAGCGTGTCATCCATCCGTGCCCTGGCTTCCAACGGCACCCATAAATCCTGCGCCTTCACGAATTTTGTGTTTTCAACGACAGAATTCTTTGAAGTCCCGAGTTCAACCACATAATGGCCCATAAAAAGGTCCCCGGGTTTCCTGACGACGACCGCTTTTGAGAAATGGTATCCCTTCGCAGGATTCAACCATATCTCGTATTTGCCGTTGGGTGTGATCGCATCAATGACGTAATGATCCGCTTCATCCAGACTCGCCTTCTTCACGGACACTCTGGCAGGGCCGGCTTTCCTGATTATGCGATCATAACGTTCGACATCGCCGAGCAAATACCCAAAACACTGGGCAGCCGGGTCGCTGCAAGCCAGTTCGTGATCTCGAAATTCCCGTAACGCCTGACTCTTTTCAGAGTAGCCTTCGAATACTGTCACCCTGCCGGCCCCGTTGTAAGGTCGGACGTGATCGTATCTCCGGTAGCCGTCACAGGTTTGGCTGGCGTACTGACGCCTGCTCTCGGAATTCGCAAACCGGGCTTCAGGGCCATACCACATTTCAGTAATGGTCTTGATCCGGGGCCCATCCGTTCGCTGTTCTTTGATCAGGAACTTGTCCCTTTCACCATTCATCGAAGCCGCCGCGGGATCGGGATCTTTGTTGTCATAGTGAACGTGAGTCTTTGATCGGGTAACAAAAGAGGTGTGCGTCTTGTCCAACGTCTTGGTACACCTGCTCAGCAGTTCGGAGGCGGTCAGCGAGGGTAGATTGGTCGCGGCCCAACTGCTTGCTGCCAGAATCATCAACACTGCAATGCTGGCTGTTTTTTTCATAGGCTTGTCTTTCCGCCGGGGCCGGTCAGAACCCCGGAATTCTCCACTCGCACCAACCGCGTGAAACAACGCCAGAGGTTCGTAGTCTCCGGATGCTTCCTTACGGCACGGGTTGAGGATGTTTGTTTGCCACCGTTCCCGCCAGTGATTCCGGCGTCCAGAGCACTGTGCCAGCGGAGTCCACCGCGCGGCCAGCCCGCCAAGTGCCCGTGGCCTTGGTTCGCCGATTTTCCCCGACCAATATGACCTGGGTTCCGTCGCGAACGTCGTCGGGAACGAACGACCGCAAGGCGGCGTGGTTGGGATTCAGCGTGAAGCGCGTCACCTTGGTATGGAACGTCTGGAGCGTTGGCCGGCCTTGGTAGGGGCCTTCCATCCGGCTGCTGATTTCGACCGGCAGCCAAAGGCCATCGCGCATTTCAAAGCGCACTTTCTCGACGGTGCTGACCGCGTGTTCCCCGCACGGCCGCCCGTTGGGACCCAGATGTTCGGGGCGGCGCTCCGCAACTTCCCTGGCCAAATGGTATCCGTGCGCCGGATCGAGCCAGAGCGTATATCGGCCCGTCTCAGTTTCGCCCTCGAGAACGTAGCAGGGTGAGGGCTCCCAGCCTGCCAGCTCGAGTTTCGGGCGCAGGCGAAGGTCTTGGGCCGCGCGCAGTCTCAAGTCAATCCGGCGGTCGCCCGGATGGATGACACCAAAACCTTGGCGCAGGAACGAACGGCCCATGGACTCCGCCATGCGCTTCTTGGGATCGGACCTGAAAAACCACCCGACCGATTCCGGCATGATCACCAGTTCGCCGGGAGCGGGCTGCTCGTTGTAGGAGATCTTCCGACCATCCGTAAGAATGCTCCAATACTTCGGTCGGTTCCGGGTTCCACCCTGCGGCCCCCACTCCCACGAGCGTTCGACCACGCGAAATCCGTCCACCCTGACTTCATTAGTGCTGCCGAGGTTGCCATCTACCGCTTGGGAAATCCCGTTCACCCTTCCTGCGAATTCTTCGACCGCGATAAAGGACTTCAGCGGCTCCTGAGCCGCCGCGAATTTATCCAGCAGTTCGAGGGCGGTGGGCATTGGCGCAGTCTGGCCCGTGCGAACCACGCCGCCAGCGCCAGATGCCGCGGGATTGGTCGCGGCCAATGTGGTCGCTACGCCGGCCAGTCCGGCAGTCGTTGAAAGCGCTAAACACAAAAGCCAGCAAAGTATTCTCATACGTTTGTCCTTTTGCTGCAGCCGGTCAGAACCCGGCGATTCTCCATTCCGCGCCGACTTGTTTCAGGCGGACTTCCAGTTCAAAGGGGTCGCCGCGTTGCCACTGCTTGTTGACGCCATCCACCTTCTGGCTGAATTCTTTTGTCACCCGCGCCCGCCATTTCACGCGCAGCCCGTCGTCGGTGGGCGTGGTTTCGATGACTTCGACCGGCGCCGAAAGCGATAGAAGGCATTGCTGCAAGGCGCGCTCCTCGTCGGTTTCCGGGGATTGAATCATCCTCTGAAATCCCGCGAACTCCTCCGACCCGGGCACGAAGCAATCGCCCAGACGCTCCGGCCGCACCGCCGCCATGCTCAAGGCCAGCGCGAAACGATTCAGCGCGCCGGTGGGCGTGGCCGGATTCGAGTCAATGCTGCTGCTTCTGGCCATGCCCCCCATGCGAGCGCCATTGGGGAGCACCTGCCATCCATCGGAACCGCGCGCGGCTCCGCCACCAAAGCCGCCCCGGGCCTTGGTGGCCTGTGCCGGAGACTCCGCCGCCGCTGTTCGTGGAGTGGTCGTCACGGACGCGGGAGAAACTGACGCGGGCGCAACGGCCAGCGCGGTGTTCTCTCGCACGGTTTCGACGAGCGCTGGCTGAACCTGCTGAATCACCGGCGGCGGTTCTGTCGCGGAAGCACTGGAGTCCGCCGGGCGATTTGCCTGATACACCATCCAGCCGCCCACGCCGGCCGCGGCGGCAACGACCGCCACCGTCACTTTCATTCCCACCGCAGTTGCCGTGGCTCCGGCAGCCGCGCCGGACGAGGCCAGCGCCATTTTCCCCAACTCGGCCAGCACCGCCGCCGGGGCGGTGGAAGCAGCGCCGGCCATCAGCGTTACCAGAACAGCCGCTGACACGACCACCCCTTTCGCCCGAAGGTTTCCACGCAATTGTTCCAACGCATCCCCGTGTCGGCGTGAGGCGGTGGGCTGGGAAATATCCTTCGCAGCGGCAATCTCCGTCAGCGTTTCGCCCTGGAGATAGTGCCGCACCAGCACGTCCCTTGACTCGGCATCCAGATCCTGCAACGCCTCATCCACCAGCGGAGAAATGTCCGCCCACTGATCCGTCTCACGCGGCAGGGCGGCGTATTCCTGCTCCCGCCGCCGGCGCGCGACATCGCTGCGAATCAGGTCCACCGCCTTGCCCACAGCCACGCGATGCAACCAGCCGGCCAGTGAACCGGTGACCCGGCGGGCGTTGCGGGCCAGGTGGAAAAAGGTTTCCTGCGCCGCGTCAGCGGCCCGTGCCGGATCGCCGGTGATGCGCAGGCAGGCACCGTACACGACGCCGGCATAGAGGCGGGTGATGAGCGAAAAGACCTCGGGATCGTTCTCGCGGACGTATCGCCGCAGCAGCTCCCGTTCGGATTCCAGCGTCAAGGATTCATATTTCATAAGCGCTTTTCTGCTCTTACGTCGTAGCCGTTCCTCGAATCATTCACCTTCGCTTCCACCCGCGTGAAGCCGCGGCCCCCCGACCTGCGCCGCCCGGCCTGCAAGCCATCATGCGCTTCATTCCTTTCTTGGTGCCTGTTTGATAACCCAATCCATCGTCGTAGCAGCCGAGGTAACGAGGCTCCATTTTTTTGTTTCCCAGACCGGCGACGCATGGCCAAGCACCGCGCCAGGTTCACTCGCCCGGCGCCGCTTGCACCGCCGTCGCATCGCGCCCAATTTCAATCCGCGCTGAGGTTGCCTCTCCTCTTGCCCCAGGTGTCAATCGAAAAAGCCGAAGCCGGCATCGCTTAATTGCGGGTCTGAAGCCGCCCTTTCTCCAACCACGGAATGCCCGCGCGAATGATGCCATACACGTCTCCGTGCCAGCCGTGGCCGCCCTCGTAGGTTTGCCGGCGCACCCGCGTTCGTTCGCCCGGCGCGCGGCTGGCTGGAGAGCCGGTGGGCATTTCAACTATAGCTTGAATCGGGCTGGGGCTTTTTTGAGTTTATTCATCCCTGCCGTGTGGCAGGAGAACAGAAAAAGTTCCAGCCCTTTTTTTCAAATCTTCTGGAAAGCTTGTGAGATAGGATGATGAGTTGGATTCTGTCACTCCGGCCGCATCCTTGGCCGGGATATGCACGGTGGCCGTGGTGATGGCTGGAATCGTGACCTCCATTGTCAAGATACGACTTTTACGTTGCCAGTTGCTGACGATGCGGCCGCAGGGTGAATCGTGATGACATTTCACCCAGGTCAGATCGCCAGCCACGAGGTCGAGCCGTAGCTTGGTCGTTTTATAAATATTGGACGGTTCACTTGACAGCCTTCATCGCCGCGCGCAGTTCCTTTTCCGAGTCCGCGTTCCAATAGCCGCACTCCAGTTGAAAAAACACCGAGGTATAAGGCAGGGTCAGCGGCGTTTTGATGAGCAGCACCTTGAACGTCTTCCCGGCTTCATCGAGTTTCGCGATAATCTCCTCGTGCGGCAGAACCTGCGCGGTTTTGCCGGCGAGAGCTTTCTCCAGCGCGCCGCGATACGTGCCGATGCCAGGCGCATTCTTCTCAGCCACGAATTTCATTTCCGCGTCCGTGTAGATCGTCGGCTTGACGTGCTTGGTCTGGGCCAGCGCGGCGAGCACGTCTTTTACGACTGCAAGCTGGTCGGCGTTGACATAAATCGTCTCAATGCCCGGCGCGGTCTGCAGCGGATACGCCGCGTCGGCCACGACGATCCAGTTGCGATGACCGAGCAGCGGCAACTGCTCCTGGAGCCGCGAACGCCACGCCGCGGCGGCAAAAGCAACCGTGACCAGAGTGAGCGCCAGCAGCGCAGCGAGGGTGAATTTGTGTTGGTTCATAATCTGGTTTGGATTCAGGTGAGATGGATGTTCAATTCGGTTTCCGGAGTGAGATGAATTTCATCGGCGAAGGTGACGAGTGCCCGTTGGTCTGCAACTTTCACCCCGGCGCGAACGGATTTCCCGGCCAGCGACACTTTCGCCGTGGAAACTCTCACCCCGTCTGCGAGGGCGAGTGACAGCGTCTTAAGTCGCAGTTTGCCCCAGCGCAATTGCATGCCGCACCCGGTGCGCTCCGCGTCACGCTTCTGCCAGAACGTCCCCCAGCCTTCCGCACTGGTGAATGCGCATTTGAAGGTTTCCGGCGCAAGTTTGGGCGCAAAGCCGATATACCGCTTCGGCCCATCGTATTCAAAGCCGCACGCTGCGAGATACACGCCATAGCTGGCCATGCTGCGGGCATAATGATCACCGCACTCAATCTCGTTCCATGGATTGCGCCGGGAGGCGTGGTAACGGTCATGCACCGCGCGTTCGACGGCCAAGCCTTCCAGCGTCAGGCCTTCCCACAACATGTGGCCGGCGACCTGATGCTCGAACCCGTTCATGCACTCGTTGAAATACATCGCGGACCAGGCCGCCTTGCCTTCGCCCTTGGCCTGGCTGTAATCCCAGTCGCGGCGCGGAAAGGAACACATCAGCAAACCCGCCTCGCCTGCCATAGCATACCAGCGCCCGGGCTTGTTCACCTCGCGATACGGGCCGACATCGGGCGAGAAATTGTAGCGCCAGATTGATTTCAGCGCGGTCACGGTTTCCTTCTGCGGCAACACGCGCGGCAGGCCGATTTGAAACGCCCAACTCTGGCCGAAGACCTGGTCAATCTGGCAACCCGTGCCGGAATTGACCGTTTCAAGATGCTTCGGGTCAATTTTGTTGATGAAGTAGTCGCCGTCGAAAAGTTGTTCCACGAGATTCTTCCGACCGACTTCAAACACGCCACGACACTGACGGGCAAACTCCGCATCGCCGGTTTCATCCGCCATTTCCGCCGCTGCGGCAAGCGAGGCGAGATACAGCCCGCTCAACCACGCCACCTTGCCATACCAGTCCGTATCGAGCGTGTTGTGCTGGTTGCACTCGATGAGGCCGTCGTTGTTGGCGTCTTTCGCAATCAGCCATTGCGTGGCCAGCTTGATTTTCGGCCAGTTGCGTTTTAGAAAATCTGCGTCCGCCGACATCTGGTGCTCACGGAGCGCCCGCAGCAGCGTTCCGGCCTGTGCATCGATCGCGGGAATTTTATTCAATTCGCCACGAAAATGAATGGCGCCATCCAGCTGAAGCGCGAGGCCGAAATCAACATTCTCGCGCGTGCTGCGCTCCAGTTCGGGAAACAATCGTGCCGCCGCGTGGGCGTAATGATAGACGTGGCCGCACGTTCCCGCGCAGCAGCCAACCCCTTCCCAGCCATAGAAACGGCCATTCGCAAAACGAAAGCAGGTCGAGGTGGCGAGAATTGAAGTGTTGAGAAACGTCCGGTCCAGAAACCAGAACGGCAGCGTCGAATCATACCAGGTATCGCGCCAGCGCCGCGTTTCTCCGGCCAGCCGGTCAAATTGCGCGGCGACATATTGCACAACCGCGTGGGCGGAAGAAAACTGGGTGGCATAAAGGCGTCCGGCTTTTTGCAACGGACCACCCAATGAGAGATTTGGAAAATACCACGCCACCACGAAGGTCACCGTGGCCGATTCGCCGGGCGCAAGTTTAAGTCTGCGACCCAACGCGCCGGATAATTTCTCCGTAAACGGCACCGTCGCATCGGTACTGGCTTGATCCGCCGCTTCACCGAGCAAAGCCAAAGCCAGCGTGCCAAAATCCGGCAACTCATTCAACGGGCCAGCGTCCACGACATGATCGGTAAACAATATCTTGCCCACGCCGAT
>JALOTT010000194.1 GCA_025457745.1 Verrucomicrobiota bacterium | reverse complement strand
ATCCAATCCGCGCCGTCCGTCAGCAGCTTCGATCCTGTGTCCGTTGAGTCATCGCTTTCGGCCACGGTCCGGTAAACGGCGATGTCGTCCACGATGGCGCCAAGGGCTTCGAGTGCCTGTGGCAGGTCGGGGTTCGCAACTTCCGCGCGCAGCAGGCAGATTTTCAGGTTCTCAATCGTCTCGAATTTCTTGAACGCTGCGGCGACCTTTATTCCCAACGCCTCTTCCGGTGTCAAGTCCACCTGCAAGTGCAACTCGCGCAGTTTTGCTGCCGTGGCTGGCCCAACGGCGGCGATGCGCACGCCGCCGATGTCACGCATGTCCTTGAACGCCTTGAAGAAAATTTCAAAAAACGCCGTGACGCCGTTGGGACTCGTAAAAACGAGCCAATCGTACGAATTCAATTCCAACAACGCATCCGCGATCAGGTCGAGCCGGGTGGGCGGCGCGATTTTGATGGTGGGAATCTCCAGAACTTCCGCGCCCAACTCGGTCAGGCGATGCGTGAACTCCGAGGCTTGGTCACGCGTGCGGGTGACGACGACGCGTTGGCCAAACAGCAGACGGCTTTCAAACCAATTGAGTTTGCTGCGCAGCGCAACCACATCGCCTATCACCGTCAGCGCGGGCGGGGACAGCTTGGCCTCAACTGCGACAGCCTCAATGTTGGCCAGCGTGCCCACGACGGATTTCTGATTGCCCATCGTGCCCCATTGCACGATGGCCACGGGCGTTTCGGGCGCAACCCCGCGCGCGAGCAACGCCCGCGTCACCTCGCCGATATGCGTCACCCCCATCAAGACGACTTTTGTGCCAGCCGTGCGCGCGATTTGGTCGAAGTCCAGGTTGCTCGTGGCCTTGCCTTCGCCTTCGTGGCCGGTGAACACGGTGAAATTGGAACAAAGGTCGCGGTGCGTAAGCGGAATGCCCGCCGCATTCAACGCGGCGGAAATGGACGATACGCCGGACACCACTTCAAACGGCACTTTGGCCGCCGCCAGCGCCTCCGCCTCCTCGCCGCCGCGACCAAAAATGTAAGGATCGCCGCCTTTGAGTCGGACCACGCATTTGCCTTCGCGCGCTCTGGCAATCATGAGCGCGTTCAGTTCTTCCTGTGGAAGTTCGTGACGTTTGCTGCGCGAAATCATTTCGCAGTCCTTACGCGAGAACCGGAGAAGTTCCGGGTTCACGAGCAGGTCGTAGATGACGATGTCCGCGCGCCGCAGCAGTTCCGCGCCGCGTAACGTCAGCAAACCCGCGTCGCCCGGCCCGGCGCCGACGAGATAGACTGTGCCTGATTTGTGCATCTGGGAAAATGGTAACGGGTCGGCGTGCCGGGGGCAAAGCAAAGTAGGACAGGCGTCGCGCCGGTCTCTGATCCTGAACCGGTACGGAGACAGGCGCGACGCCTGTCCTACTTCAACTCCACCGCCAACTGTTCGCCCAACGCGGCGGCCTCCTTGATTGGGCACTTGCCAGCCGACCGCTTCGCTGGGCCGTCGCGGAAGGACACCGCGCGCATCTCGATTTGTTCACCGACAATTTCAGCGTAGGCCGCAACGGGACTCTGGCAACCGCCGCCCATCCCGTGCAGAAACGCGCGCTCAGCGGTGACGCATTGGAACGTGTTGAAATGATTCAGCCGTTCGCAAAGTTTTGCGATTCGCTCGTCATCCGAGCGGGTTTCTATGCCAATTGCGCCCTGGCCGACGCATGGGAGCATAACTTCCACATCGAGGACCGTCGCAAGCAAACCATCCGGCACCGCGTCGCCTTCCAGCTTGCCGTCGGAGGTGATGCTGAAATTCAGGCGCGTGATGCCGGCGAGCGCCAGCACGGTGGCGTCGAGTTCCGCGCGGTCGGCCACTTTTTGCATCCGCGTCGTCACGTTGCCGCGAATCTCGACGACATTCAGGTCGGTTCGAGCGGCGAGCAGTTGCGCCTTGCGTCGCGTGCTGCTGGTGGCGATGGTCACGCCTTTCGGAAAATCCTTCAGCTTCATCTTCGGCGTGAAACCACGCAGCGCATCCTGGCCGGGCGTCCAGTCTTCAGCAGTTTTATCGGCGGCGCGAGTTCTGATGAAATCAGCATCCCGATAAATCAACACATCCCGAACGTCGGCGCGCTTGGGTGTAGCGGCGAGCAGCAATCCGGCGGGCAAATCCGTGGGCAAGTCTTTCAAGCTGTGCACCGCGAGATCGGCCTGGCCTTTGATCAGCGCCACTTCAAGTTCCTTGGTGAAGAGACCTTTTGGCAAGCCGCCTTCGACCTTTGCCATCGAAGCCTTCTGCAATTTGTCACCGGTCGTTTTGATTATCTTCAACTCGAAGCGCAGGCGCGGAAATACGGCGCGGCATTGCGCAGCAATCATGTTGGCTTGGGCGAGTGCGAGGGCGCTACCACGGGTGGCGATAAGAATTGGGCGGTCAGTCGGCATTTTTTTTACAACGCTACACGAATTTGGGCAAAGTCATTTTCTGGTTCGTTGATTAAAACGCCAAAGCTGGTAGAAAATGCCGCCGAGCAAAACCAGTAGCAACAGCGGTAAAATCAACCACAAGAATGCGTTCAAATAGATTATCGTGAGCAGCGCTAGCGGTGTCAGAATCAGGCCGACTACCCCCCAAAAGAATACATCTTTGCGCTGGTCGGGTTGCCAGCTTGTCCGGGTCTCGATTTTGACTGGAATGTATCCGGTGCCACAACTTGCACACTTAATTCCAGCGCGAGCCACGGAGTCATCGGCGGAATTCTTTTCTCCGCAAGCTGGGCAGCGGTAGGTTTTCACTTTTGTAAAGTGTTGAGTGCTATTCAAAATCTCACAGACCGATTCTTGAATTATCCATAGCCTAGTACGGGGCGGGTCGAGGCGTCAAAGCAAGAAACCACACGTCTATTGAACAACGATGCGACTCGCTCGCTAATAATCTTTTCACACCGCGCGATCTCTTCCTTCCGTTGGTTGAGGTAATCGTTGGCAATCGTTTGCAGGTCGTCCACGTTGTAAAGGTAAACATTCTCAAGGAAGTTTACCTCCGGATCAATGTCGCGCGGGACCGCGATGTCTATCAGGAGCAACGGACGATTACGCCGCAACTTCATCAACGGCTCAAGCTTCGCGCGGTTGAGAATGTGATGGGGCGCCGCAGTGCTACTGATGACAATGTCAATGTTCTGAAACTCCGCCGCCCAGTCGTCAAACGAAACGGCGCGACCGCCAAGGGCTTTGGCCAGAGCTTGCGCGCGGTCGAAAGCACGGTTCGCCACGATGATGCTGCGCGCGCCGCGGGAAAGCAGCGCCCGCGCGGTTTTTTCGCTCGTGTCGCCCGCGCCGATGACCATCACCTCGTGGTCATTGAGCGAGTTGAATATTTTCTCCGCCAGTTCCACCGCCACCGACGCCACTGACACACTGCCGCGTTGGATGTTCGTTTCGGTGCGGACGTGTTTGGCCACATTGAAGGCACGTTGGAAGGCCTTGTTCAATCGGCCGCCCGTGTGCCGGTGTTGCAGCGCCAAATCGTAAGCTTGCTTGAGTTGGCCGAGGATTTCCGTTTCGCCGAGCACCATCGAATCCAGACCGCACGCCACTTTGAAGAGATGATACAGACTTTGCGGTTCGGTCATCGTGTAAAGTTCATCGGTCAACGGCTCATCGTAAGCTTGAATTTTCGTGAGGAATTCCTTCAATTCGCCAAACGCTTTGCCTGGCTCAAGTGAAGTTGCCGCGTATATCTCGACGCGATTGCAGGTGGAAAGAATCACCGCCTCGTCAGCGACGCCCGCGCCGCGCAGCGATTTTAGCACGTCGGGAATGCGCGCCTCGGCGAAGGCAAACCGCTCCCGCAACTCCACAGGCGCCGAACGATGGCTGAGGCCGACGACGACAATCATGATTTGGGTGTGACGGGTGACGCGTGACGCGTGACGAGATAAAGCGCGCCCGCGAACGATTCGTGTTTCTCGTCACTCGTCACCCGCCACATGTCACGTTTCATGGGTGATGAATGGAGGATAACAGGTTTGTCCCCCAGAACGTCAGCAGCACAAATGCGAAGACGCCGATTATCCCACACGCAAAACGCCGACCCGACAAAGCGAAGCGCCACCACGCCAACAGCAGGCCCAGATACAGCAGCCACACCAGCGCCGACCAGCGGACCTTGACGTCCTGCGCGTAAGACACACCCTCCGGTCGTGGCAAATGTCCGCCCGCGAACAGGCCCAGCGTCAGCAGAATAAATCCCACCAGCACCAGCCGGCTCGTGACCAGTTCGAGCCGTTGAATCGGCGGCAGCAACGACAACACGGCGCGGAGTATGTGGAATTTCAGGTTGTGCTGCTGTGTCAGAAACATGAGCGCGGAAACCGACCCCAATCCAAACGCGCCGTAGGCCAGCAGAATCAGCGCCGCGTGCAGGCTGACCAGCCACGCGGAAAACTCCGGGCGCGGTCCGTGCGGCGGGTCGAGCGACGGCATCAAGGCGAACACGCCGATGACAAACAGCAGCGGCGATGCGAACGCACCCACGAACCGCAGTCGCGGCAGCAATCCGATGATGAGGTAGGCCAGCACCAGCGCCCACGCGAGAAAGAGCGTGGCCTCGAAGAGATTGTTGACCGGACAGCGCTGGAGCGAGAAGCCGCGTTGCATCATCGCCGCGGTGTGCAACGCAAACGCAAGCAGCAAGAGGAAATAATTCACGTGCTCGTCGCGCCGAAAACCTTTTCGCCAGAGGAACACCGAATAAATCATGCTCGCGCCGTAAACCATCACGGCCAGCAGAAAGGTGTTTCGGTCAGTGAACCACGCCACGCTGAGAGGTTAAGCAGGCGGGGCAGGGGAGCAAGCGGCAAGTGGGTGGACTGGGGAAAGAGTTAGAAGTTTGCAGCCTAACTTCGTATTAGGCCGCATCCTCATATCAACATAAACTGCAACATCACGTAGAAAAACAACACGCAATAGTAAGCGAGCGCCACGCCGGCTCGTGTCTCCTTGCTGACACCACAACGAAGGCTACACTGGCGAGTGCGAAGGGAAGCCCAACGTAACCAATGACTGCTCCTCGACAGGAATATCTACGCGCCTCCACTCTCGCAGAAGCCCGCTCAGATTCCGATAAAGTGACCGCATGCGCTCTGATGTGAAGACCACGACTAACCTGAGACATCGCAGTGAGGTGCAATCCAACGGCAACGACTGCCAACGTCAACGATACGAAAAAGAATCTTCGTATGCGCATGGTACGGAGAGTATCAATTTAAGTATCAGGAAAGATTTTCCTGATATTGGATATTGGACGGGTAACAAGGGAATCGCTTTCCATGATGGTTTCCAATCACGACCGGAGGCTATGACCGCAATGCGGGAGAAGCAAACAACAAAATGTCGCGTGGGCGTCAGTCAATCGTCGCTTCGCGCACTGCTTCTGACGGACTGCGACCGGTCCCCGGTCGCAGCGCGGGGACAGCCAAGAGATCGTTGGAAAATCCGGGCGACTTCTGCCTTGCGGGCGTGCTGCGGGCGAGGGACCGCCCGCCCTCCGGGTACGCTTCCAGATATTTCGGTGAGCGCTCGCAAATGGAAAGCGGTGCGAAAGTCACGCGCACTCCAGACGCTTCGCGACTACCAGACTATTCGTAATCGCGCGAAGCGTTTGGACTGCGGCGCGTTCACCGCCGCTTTTTCGTATTGCCGACTTTTTTCTAGGCCATACGTCGTTGGCTGGTTACGGTGGTCACGCGAACATTGTCGGGTAATCAGATTATGCAACATCGCTGGCCGATCGTTCCCCTCCTGCTCGCGAGCCTTTGCGCACCGGCTTTTGGCGGAGCTTCGTCGAGCGCCAGACCTTGGACGCAGAAACAGTTCATCGTCACCTTCTGGTGTTCACCGCCGCCAACGGATGAAGCGCTCGCCCGCGTGGCGGCAGAGGGTTTTAACCTGACTGAGACGCCGCCCGAAGGTTTGGACGTGGCATCCCGGCATCATCTGCGCGCCATGCTGCAAAGCCCTTTGCTCCGACCTGAAGTGCTCGACGACCCGGCCTTGCGCGCCGAACTCGACGCCCTCATCGAGCGCGTGAAGAATCATCCGGCGATGGAGGCTTATTACATCAAGGACGAACCGGGCGCGGGCGCGTTCCCGGCGTTCGGCAAACTCTTCGCCTACCTGCGCGAACGCGACCCGGCGCATTACGCTTACATCAATCTTTTTCCCACTTACGCCAATGAGCAGCAACTCGGCGTGAGCGCCGAGGCGGCGGAGAGCGCGCGCGTCGGCTACCCGCAGAACTTTGCCGGCGTGGTCACCGACGACAAAACCGTGCTCCGTTACCGCGAACACTTGAAGCAGTTCATCGAGATCGTGAAGCCGGAGTTGATCAGCTACGACCATTATCACTTCCTCAAGCCGGACAAGGACGGCAAGCCCGTTGATGGCAAACAATACTTCCTCAACCTCGCGTTGATCCGCACGGCCGCGCTCGAAGCGAAGAAGCCATTCCTGAACATCCTTCAGGCAAACACGATCGAGAAGAGCTGGCGGCTTCCCAACGCGCAGGAACTGCGCTTCCTCTCGTCTTCACCACGATGGCTTACGGCGGACGCGGCATCAGCTACTTCACCTATTGGGGGCCGCCTGCTTACAACGGCCTTTACCAGGACGGCAAACCCGCGCCGCTGCTCGGACCGGTCGTTGCTCTGAACAAAGAGATCAACCGTTTCGGTTCGACGTTGCTGCAACTGGAGTCCACCGCCGTTTATCACACCGCTCCGCTTCCCTATGGCGCGGAAGCAATTCCCGCGAGTCCGCCGGTGCAAATCATGAGTCCGGGCGAGTTTGTGCTCGGGTTGTTCGGCAAAGCCAAATCAAAACGGACGACGGCGTTCATGATCGTCAATCACGACTACACGCACGATTCGGATGCGACGGTGAAAGTTGGTTTGCTTGGTCGCAAGCTCCAGGAATTCGACCGCAAGACCGGTGAGTGGGCGGCTTTCGCATCATTGGGGGGAAGCCGCACGGTGAATATCAGACTCGCTCCCGGTGATGGACGGTTGTTCCGCGTTGCGAAAGGAAGTGTTCGTCTGACCTCGCCAAAGAATCTCACTGAAAGGCCGCGCATTGTTCAACCTTGTGCTGAAGCGCGAACCGAAGCGCGCGTCCGTTGAGGATTTGCTGACGGGATTGTGCGCGCAAGATAACATAGACGCACATGAAATCCATGACTTCACGAG
>JALOTT010000561.1 GCA_025457745.1 Verrucomicrobiota bacterium | reverse complement strand
GCCCCGCCAGCCGGGGGAACAGAACCACAAACAACAAACCAACAAGAGGACATTCTCTCGTGAGTTAACAATAGGACATTTCTAAAGAGTTTTGACACGTTGCTGATCTGTTGCGTCCCTACACTTTTTCATTTGGTAGGGACGCGTTCCACCCGCGTCCCTACCAGAAAAGAAATGGCGGCAGCGTCGAGTTCCACCGTCACTCCATTTTCGGATGACGAAACTGTAATCTGCGGATGGGGTATTTGTTCATGTTCCTGTGGTCTCTTCCATTGAAAGCGGCGCAGTGGATGCGACCGGCAAAAAAACGACGAAAGCGAATTAAACGAAAGGCAAGTTATGAAACGAGCAGCAATGGTCGGATTGATGGTGGCGGGATTGTTGATGAGCGGCGCGGCGGCGAATCTGTTCGCCGGCAACGGCCCGGGGAACGGTCGCGGCTACGGCGGCCCGCCGAAGTCAGACGAGGAACGCGCCGCGCGCCAGGCAGCGTGTCTGGAAAAGAACGGCGGCGTCTGCCCGAATGGTGGCCCGCGCACGAATTGCCCGGCCTACGGTCAGGGTGGTCAAGGCAAGGGCAAGGGCAAATGCGCCCGGCAGGGCCTTCGCGACGGCACCGGCCCGCGCAGCGCGAACGGCACGTGTCCGCGCACAGGAAAGTGACGCTCACGGATCGCGAACCATAGACATCGGGTGGCGCTCGCGTGCCACCCGATTTTGCTTTTCCAGACACGGTGAACGACGCCAAACACGCGAACGGGTTGCTTCGCAAAGCCCGCCAGATTCTTGTTGTGCTTCGTCATCTCAGCCCGCAACACCAGACGTGTCTTGTTTTCCTTCAACGCCTCGTCATCGGCCAGTTCCTGTCGCCGCGTTTGCACGGCAAAATAACTTTGCCCCAATGCCACGAGCGGTTTGCTCGGATCGGCGTTCTGAATGACGAGATAACAGGCGTAGCGGGAAAGCGCCCAATCCTCAACGGCTCGCTGCGCCCCCGACCCGAGGCTGACCATTTCGTTGATATCAACAAAATGGTCGGCAATGGCGTGACCGCTCTGCGCACAGGCTTCACGTGCCTTAGCGATCACCGCGACGAAGTTGCGGAAATCGGTGTATTCCAGCACGCGTGCCAATTCGCGGGCCGACCAAAACTCTGCGCCCGAACCGATGCCGACCATGTTGCGCATTTCCGCAAAATGGTCGGCCACCGCCTGACCGCTTTTGGCGCAGGCTTCTTTCGCCTTGTCAATCACCGGCTGGAAATTGCGGAAATTGAGATATTCCAGCACGCGCGCCAGATCGCGCGCCGACCATGACTCTTGGCCTTCCGTGCTAAGGCGCTTGATGCGCTCGAACGTGTTGCTGGTGGCGGGAACGGGCAATTGGTCGCTCATGGCTTCTTTTACCCGAAGCGACGGTTCGGATGAAGAACGAATTGTTCACACATTTTGCTGCCGGAAACGGGCGATGGGCAAATCAATCTCCTCGGTTTCCGTGTCGAGGCTGAGGCGGTATTTGACCTGCCGCGCCGAAGCCTGGCACAGGCGGGTGTCGTAGTTCAGGATGACGTCCAACTCCTCCGCCGGAAAGCCGTAGTGGCGCGCCAAACACGCGAACGGATTTCAACGCAAAGACGCCAAGACCGCGAAGAATCCTGAACCGCTAATCTGCGCTGATGAACGCTGAACCAATCACCCGTGCAGTTTCCAAATCCGCCGCAGCCCCTTGCGTGTCAGGGCTGGGTGAAATACAGAACCTTTCGCTGGTAGTCCCCGTCTTGCCTGATTAGCGGGAACTCCTGTTCCAGCGCGGGCCAGTCTCTCGTGCCGCGATCCACGATCTGCTCCAGCTTTGTCGCCACAAGTAGGAAACCGTCCAGCTTGATGCTACGGCGCTGAAAGTCGGGCTGTTCGCTGACTGCTTTCAATTGGCGGAACGCCGCAAAACGATTCGCGTTCCCGGACAAACCGCCATGGTGCAGCCCGTGTGGATCGAGAAAGCGTACGTGCGTTGTCTTGGCCCAGAGGATGAAGTCAGGGTAGAAGCCGCTGTGGACGAAGAAACCTACGCCCACCTTCGGCACGTTGCGGAGCAGGTAGATTTCCAAGTGGCTAAACGGTTCTTCGTGCTGGTGTGCCGTCCAGAAGGCGCGCAAGTCTTTCACAAACTCGCGCTCATTTTTGCCCAGACCGGGTGGACTGACTGAAACATCCTCGAGATTAAAGTCAGCGGGATTGAGCAGCAGTGGATTGCACAGGCTCTTGTCAATATGCAGTCGGGGCAATGGCGCTTCTCCGTCGGTGTCGTAGCGGCGCTGCTTCAACAACTTTTTGATCTCGGCCAGAATGTTCGCGGGCGCTCGCACCCGGTAGCTTGTCGTCGCGCGTTCTTGCAGGACCAACGACTGCGGTTCGAGTTGCGCGCTTTCGGCCTGCCGGGATTTCTGACTGTAGAACCGATCAATGCAGCCACGCAACAGGCGGCTTGCCCCTTCCTGCAAACGGTTGGGATCGCCGGAATCCGTTTCCGACATGAACAGGTGGTTCCGCGCCAGCAGTCCTCGGAGCACCTGCCGTGACATAAATAAATTATGATAGCCACGCTGCGTCTTGTATTCGATCAGGTCCGTGTACAGCGCATCGAAGTCCAGAACATCCGTTTCCGCCTCCCCGCGGAAATGAATCTCCTTTCGCTTGCCCACTTGACCGGCAGCAAAATTCTCCCCCGCCAAGGTCGTAACCTGTGGCGTCAAATCCACCATCACCTCCAGCGGCACGCCTTCCAACGTCCAA
>JALOTT010000560.1 GCA_025457745.1 Verrucomicrobiota bacterium | reverse complement strand
GATACGGCACGAGGGGAAACATGTGATGCTCGATGTGGTAATTCATGTTCCAGTAAAGGAAGCGGTTGATCGGGTTCATCAGCACCGTGCGGCAGTTCAGCCGGTGGTCGAGGACGTTTTCCGCCAGGCCCGCGTGCTGCGTCGTGCTGTAAACCGGCATCAGCCACGTTCCATAAAGGTGCGGCAGGCCAATGAACATCAGCGGCAGCAGACTGTGGCTGTAAACCGCCAAACCGATGACGGCCGCGTAAATCAAGGCGTAAATCCGCGCGCGAACGAAGACCTTCCCATATTCCGATTCGGGAATGTAGGTCTTCTCCGCCGCCGTCAGCCGGCCGGCGCAATGCAGCAGCACGCCTTGGAAATAGGCGGGGATTTGCTTCAAGCCGAAAAGTTTGAGGAACATCACAAACAAGTTCGGCGGCCGCGGGACGGCGATTTCCGGGTCGCGCCCGACGATGATGGTGTCGCTGTGATGGCGGGTGTGACTCCAGCGCCACGGCACGGATTCACGCAACACCATGAAGGAGGCGACTTCATAAAGCGCGTTGTTCAGCCAGTCGGACTTGAAGGCTGTGCCGTGACTGGACTCGTGCCAGCGCGAATCGGACGTCGAGGCGTATAGCACGCCGTAAATCGCAAAAGGAATGATCGCCCACCACGTTCCCCAGAGCAGGATGCCGCACACGCCCGCACCGATGATGAGCGCGAACCAGATGATCGTGTCGCGAATGGCCGGGCCGTCCTTGCGCTCCAGCAGCTCGCGCATTTTTTCTCGCGGGACGGGCGAGGTATACCAGGCGGCCTCGGCCAAACCCTGCTCGATGGCGCGGGCGGTGTCTTTTCCCACCAGGCTGTAATCGCTCAATTGAATCGTGTTCGTTCTGCTCATGTTGCAGCCTCAATCATGGCCACCACGTTTTCGCGCGGCGTTCCAATTTCAAGGTAATCGGACGTGGAAAAGATGTAGCGGCCGCCCGGCTTGCCGGCGCGGACCAGTTCGCGGGTGCGGGCCGCCACTTCGGCGGGCGTTGCCCGCTTGAGGAAATCCACCTGATCGAGATTGCCGAGGAGACAGATGCGGTCGCCGAGCAGTTGCTTGGCCTCCGCCAGGCGATTGTCACCGCGCGGCGGCTCGGAAACCGTTTCCCACACCGTCATCCCCAGCTCGCGATAGTTGTCATACAGCGCCCGCGCAAAACCGCAGTTGTGATAGACGCTGAATCCGCGCGCCGCGTGAATCGCGTCCAGCAGCTTCTGTTCGTGGGGCTGGACAAATTGCCGGAAGAAGTTAGCACCCGTGGTCTGGCCGCCGGCCATGTGGCCCTGAATGCTGATGCAGTCCGCCCCCGCCTCGACGAGGGCCTGATTGTATTCGCTCGCAGCGTCGGCGATGCGGCTCATCAGAAACTGGTAAAGGTCCTCGTCTTCGTAGGGTGCGACGTAGAGATTGTCCATGCCGATCAATTCCGCGCAGACATTGAACACGCCGGCGAATCCCCACGGCGCCAGCACGCCACGCTCGCCGAGAATCTTTTTCCACGCGCCGACGGTTTCGTTCATCTCGCGCCGGTCATCGCTGTCCAGCGCGGGCGCGGCTTCAAAAAAACTTTCAATTTCTTCGCGACTGCCCAGGAGATGTTTCGTCGGGGTGAAGGTGCCGCCGGCTGAACCCGCGCCGGAATAGGGCCGCGCGGTTTCCTGAACGAAAACGCGCTTGGGCGTGACGATTTCGAGACGCCGGTGTTCAAAGCCATTGCTCATGGTCTGCGAATGGCGCAATTCCCAGCCGGGCCGACTGCGACGGAACCAGTGCGGCGGCTCCAGCCCGCGATGCTTGGCCACGAGATCGAAATCCAGCTCGTGGGCCAGTTCGGTCGCGTCAATCACGCGGTCCACCGACGTTTTGTGCGGGTAATAAAACGCGAGATATTCCTCCTGGACAAACGGCGCGACCGGCGCGCGATCCGCGAGGCCACCGCGCAGTGTGATGAGCAGTCTTTCGCGGGAGGTCATAAAATGTCTTTTGAGCTGGCAAGTGTCATACGTTCGCGCCCGGTCCACGGCACCTGAATCCAGGCGAATGATTTGTCCGAACCGGTGATTTACCGGGCAGACTGATTCCCTTTTCGCCCCCGCTGCCGCAGCGGCCGGGGCTTTGTGATTTTCGGGACGGGCGCAGTTGCTTTCAAGGGTCAAATGTAAGCGGGAGCTCATCTGCTGGGAATAATCTTGAAGGTGCCGCACCAATTGATTGAATGACGATGCTATGGCTGGCCGCGCCCCCAAACATCTCTACCTGCCTGCCCGCGACCGTTCGTTTTGGAAGTGCGACGGCGACGCCAACTTTCCGCTGCTCTATCTCGCGTGGGGGCACCGCAATTTCCACGACCAGGTCGTTCCCCCCAGCGCGCACGAAGGCTGGGTCGTCGTCTGCATCGAGGAGGGTAATCCGACGATCCGGCTCCAAGGCCGCGCCATCCGGCTCGCGCCCGGCCAGTTGGCGTTCATTCGTGAGGATTGCGCGTTCGGCTGGCAACCAGCCGGGCCACTAAACTGCAAGTTCCTCCTGTGGATGTGGCGCCGCCCATTGCACCCGCAACTCGCCGCGCTCCCGACCGACACCAGCACCATCTACAAGCTTCCCGCCGCGCAGCGGGCGCTCTGGCATCAGTTGCACACGCTGTGCCGCGAGGAAATGTTTCGGCAGGATGATTTCAGCCCCGGCTGGCTGGAGAGCTGCCAGCGCCAGTTGGAAATTCTTTTGCTGCGCCTCATAAACCCCGCGCCGGACGAGAAACCGGCCGCCCGCCGCATCGCGCTCGCCCTGGAATGGATGCGGCAGCACCCGGAAAGCCAGGAACCCGTGAGCCGCCTCTGCGATTATCTCGATGTTTCCCAACCAACCTTGCACCGCCTCTTCAAAAGCCAGACCGGGGAAACGCCGCTCGTCCATTTCCACCGCATTAAAATGCAGCAAGCGCGGTC
>JALOTT010000193.1 GCA_025457745.1 Verrucomicrobiota bacterium | reverse complement strand
GCACGGGCCGGGTGCTTTACGAAGGCTCGGCGCATGACGAGGGGTGAGCGGCCAAGCAAATGACGAATGTCGAATGTCGAGTTGGGGCGCGGCGTTCACTCTGTTCCACCGTCCGTACTGCGAACGGACTCCGATTTTTCCACGCGCACGGGGGGGGTAGCTCGCGGTGGGTGGGGTGAGTTGACCTGATGGATTCGTTGAGCGCAAAATTTTTTACAAAAGGGCCCTTTTGCCGCACCATGTCGCCAGTGCAACTGCCCCGCCAACTCAAGACGCTCGACGACTTGCTCGCGCAGGCCGAGCATTACGCGGATTATTCCATGCGTAACTCCGGGCGCGTGCCGCCGACGCTTTTCCTGATCGGTGCGGACGGCCCGGCAATTTTTATGCCGGACAATTTGGCCGATGACAGCGCGAAGGATGATTTTGCCACGACCGCGCGCCTTGTGTGCATCGCCCACGCCGCGACCGCGACGGTGATGACGCTGGAAGCCTGGATGAAGTCCGCCACGCCCGGCGAAAAGATGGACATGACCGAGCCGCCGTCCGAGGCGTTCGACCGGCGCGAGGTGGTGGTGCTCATCGGCGAGTCGCGCGACGGGCAGAAACACAAATTCCTGCCGATCATCCGCAGCGGCAACGGAAAGTTCTTTGGCTTCGGCGAAAGTGACGTTCCCGGCCTGGACGAAATGAAGGGCCGGTTTGCTCAAATTCTACCGCCAAAAGTTGCCGACGCCGGACTGCGTGAAGTCGCCAAAGCCATGCTCAAGGTCAAAGGCGTGAAGGTTGCGCCATCCTTCAAAGCTCCCCGCCTGCCGCGTGGCCGTCGCTGAACGGCGGGCCGGATTACCGGGGCGACGCCCGGAGTTTTCAATTCTTGACGATTGAAACGCTCCCATCGCGGCTCACATGCGCCACGAAGGGCGGGGACACCGTTGCGCAAAGCTTCCTCATCGCGGGCAGAGCCTTCACGAAAATCCCGCCGATCTCCGCCCCGCTCAAATCGCCGCGCGCGGTCAGCACGAAGGCGCGGACTTTGGCGGACATCAGGGCGTTCGTTTCCACGGCGCGGTAACGCAGATGCTTGTCCTTGGTCAGCACAACCCAGCCGCGCTTGCCGGCTTCCGCGAGCCACGTTCGGTCTTGGGCGTCCTGCGGAAAATGATCGTCGTGAAGCACGATTTGCGCGTTTGCGGCGCGGAGGGCGTCAGGGATGATCCGGCGGCCGAGGGAGCGGTCAACGAAAAAGACCTGCGGCTCAGGCGGCAAGGGCAAGTTCAACCCGGACTGCTTCTTCGACGTGTCCCCGTTCGCAGTCATAATCCTGGGCCAGTTCGTCAATGGATTCACCCGCCTTGTAACGTTCCGCGACGATGCTCGTCGCAATGCCACGCCGCGCTATCGCGGGACGACCAAAGGAAACATAGGGGTCAATCACAATGATCTTCGGCTCATCCAACAGGCGCTTGCGAGTGAACGGATAAAGGCGGATAGCCAGACCCGCCGCGTTGCGCTCCACGCGGCGCAAGTGCGCCGCGAGCATTTCCTTCATGGCCAACTGGCCCGCTTGCGAAACCGCGATCAGCTTCTCGAAGCGGGAGAGGAACAAATCCACGCCATCGGTTTGAAACTTGTGGTCCGCGAGCGGATGAGAGACGCGGAAATGCCGGTTCACGTAGTCCAGCGCGGCGCGAACCTTGGGCAGCGGAATGTCGTGCTCGCGGCGAATGGCGTCCAGGATGTGCGCTTCCACCAGATTGATGAATGAAAGCGAAGCGAGGTCGGGGGCGGGGAGTTCGATCAACGGCTTGAAAAACCGCCGCCCCCGTCCGGTCGGGTAATAGCGGCCACGCACCCACGAGCGCAACGTCGCCACGGGAATGCGCAGATAATGGGCCGCCTCGCCGATGCTGTAGGCGGGCATTTCACGCGGATCGTTGGACTTCATTCGGCTCGTGTGCGGTTTGAACGGCGTTCTGTTTTCTATCGTGTCCGGGTGAACATACGCGCTGCGCTGATTGCGGGAAAGATTTATTCCATTCCGGGACAAAGGCAAGACTGCGATTGGCGGCGGGCGGGCGTCCCCGGCGCAAGCGAACAAATTGCTGACCATAAAAAACAAATCTGGTAGGCTCGTATCTGAAAGGGTTGATAGCCGATCACGTCTTGACCGTTCCGGACATCCCCAAGTCGCTGCCGGGGCTTGTCGGGCAAATGGCATGCAGCGATACCCCGTGGGCTTTGTGTGAAAACTGCACGGCCAGCCTTAAAAATGCTGGATTCCCGTTCCGTCTCAATCCAAGTGAATTGTCCCCTCATGGGCATGCGCTTTGCCGATCCACGAAACTGATGGAATTCGTGGTGCAGGACGACGAGGGAATGGTCACAGCAATGAAGGCCGCAAATGCCGCAGCCAATGAGATCGTGACCAGGAATTCACACATAACGAGCACAAATGCCTGACGAGCATCCAGATTCCGCGACGCCAACGAAACTTTTCAGCGACGCCAACGTGCAAGCCGCGCTTGCGCGATTGAAAGGCAAAGCCGCCGCGCAAAAAGCTACCGCCGCCACACCGCCCCAGCCCGCTCCGCCTGAAGCGGTCGAAATGTCCGCTGAAGAACTCGCCGCCAATCCAGAGGAAGCCCGCCGCCGGTTCGAGGCTTCCGTCACTGATTTGCGCGCAGCATTCGCGGCTTGGGTCGCTGCCAAAGAGGAGCAATTTGAGCAAGTGCTCTCCCTGGGTTGGTCGGGCGAGCATGAAGACGCTGCCTCCTTTTTGAAACACCTGGAGCAGGAGCGCGAGCGCCTTCAGCTTTCCGCCGCGCAAACCGACAGCGATATTGATTCGACGACGGGGGCGATGGAGGTGGAAGAATTCCATGAAACCTTGGACGCCATGAAACTCGAATGGGCCAGTCTCCGCGATCAAGGAGTCCCAAGAAGTCAGTGGCCGCTCGCTTCCGGTCTCCCTTGGGCAATCCAGTTTCAAGCGCAGGCGGAAATTGAGCGCGCCGGGAATGGCGAGTCCTCCGCATGATGAAACCAGTGCGGCGCAAGACAACACGGAAAACGCGGGCATCCAAGCGACCACAGCGGCGCGGCGGCAATAGGCGGTTCATCACGCGAGCCGAAGCGCGGCGGCGGGCGGAGCGGCATGTCCTCAAGCGGATGTTCAAAGGCGCGACGGTGCGGGCCGGCGAGGACGTGCGGCTGGGCATCTACTTCCGGGGCGGCTGGACGGCCAAGGATGTGTGGGTGGTGTATAAGAACCCGGAGGAGATCTCCCTCAAGTCGTCGGACATGGTGTTGGTGTCCAAACGCACTGGTCGGGTGCTCTACGAAGGCTCGGCGCATGACGAGGGGTGAGCGGCCAAGCAAATGACGAATGTCGAATGTCGAGTTGGGGCGCGGCGTTCACGCTGTTCCACCGTCCGCACTGCGAACGGACTCCGATTTTTCCACGCGCAGCGGCTGGTCGCACGTTGAAGCGGAATAAATTCCGCGCTCCCATTACGCCAGAAACAAGTCGGCGGACACGCGGAAATGTTTTGCCAGCGTGCGGACGTGCGTCAGCGTCAATTGCCGTTCGCCGCGCAGAATCATCGCGCCGAGCGTGCGGTGAACGTCCAGCAGCCGCGCTCATGTCGTGCGCGTCCAAAAGATGTTGCAAGGCGTCCAGCGCCGTGACTTTGGACGTGTCGAGTTGCGCGTGTTCCTATTCGTAATCTTCAATCAGGCGGCAAAGCAGGTCGAAATAGTCCTCTTGGTCTGCCGTCAGCTTGTGCCCGGCCATTGCGTCCGTGATTTCCGTCACGTTCTCGAAATCCACCTGGTCATGGATCGGGCGCGGCGTGAGCAATCGGCACAGGCCGGGGTAGTCTTTGGGCAGCCGGGCAAATTCAATTTTCGCGCGGGTTGTTTTCATAATGTTTCTTTCCAGCGAAAAATATGGTGGAGGCGGGGGGAGTTGAACCCCCGTCCCTGGCCCAGCTACCAGCCGCGACTACATGCTTAGTCCGGGATATTTTGTCGGCTATGGGATGGCGCCCGAACTCGAATCCCACGGCTTAGTCCGCATGGAATTTTCTCGGCTGCCGACGCGCGGTCTCCGTCGTCAACCATGCCTGCTGTTGCGTTCGTCCACCGTAGCAGGTGTCCAGTGGCGAACGTCGTGGCCTTAGGCCGCGAGAGCTAATTCTTGGTTAGCTTATTTGTTTGATGCGATGATTAACGAGGCCAACGCATCGTCCTCGGCATGCCGCCTCTGGCGTCTTTGTCAGGTCGAAACCAGTACGCCCCCATCCGGCAGCAACACTATCAGCGAACTCCCGGTGTGGGTCAATGGCGGTGTTCGGGAACGTCCAACCTTCAACATTCAACGCTCAACACCCAACGTGCGGAATTCGCAGTCGTTGAGCGTTGAATGTTCGATGTTGAATGTTGAATGTTTCGGCAACAAAAAAGCGCGGCCAGTTTCCTGACCCTTTCAATGGACTCGTGGCCACTTTGTTTGAGTTTTCATCTGATACATGGGCATAAAATGGATGTCTGCGTGGATACAGTTTTATTTAAACCGCGCTAGTAGTCCATGCCGCCCATGCCGCCGCCCGGACCGCCAGCCGGCATCGGCGGTTCCTTCTTCGGAATCTCGGTGATGAGACATTCCGTGGTCAGGAGCAGACCCGCGATGGACGCGGCGTTCTGGAGCGCGGTGCGGGTGACCTTCTTCGGGTCAACCACGCCGGCTTTCACGAGGTCTTCGTACTCGCCCGTCGCGACGTTGTAACCTTCGTTGCCCTTGCGCTTCTTGACTTCCTCGACGACAACGGAGCCTTCCACGCCGGCGTTCTTCGCCAGTTCGCGGAGCGGGCTTTCGATGGCGCCCTTCACAATGTCCACGCCGATCTTTTCGTCATCGTTTGAGCCACGGACTTTCTCGATGGCTTCGAGGCAGCGGATCAATGCCACACCGCCGCCCGCCACGATGCCTTCTTCGACGGCTGCGCGGGTCGCGTGCAACGCGTCTTCGACACGGGCTTTCTTTTCCTTCATCTCGCTTTCAGTCGCGGCGCCGACGTTGATGACGGCCACGCCACCGGCGAGCTTCGCCAGGCGTTCCTGCAATTTCTCGCGATCGTAATCGCTGGTGGTTTCTTCGATCTGGCGGCGGATTTGATTCACGCGACCCTGGATTTCGGAAGACTTGCCACCGCCTTCGACGATGGTGCAGTTTTCCTTGTCAATCACGATGCTCTTGGCGCGACCGAGGTCATCGAGACCGATGCTCTCGAGCTTGATGCCGAGGTCTTCGCTGATGAACTTGCCGCCCGTGAGGATGGCGATGTCTTCGCACATGGCCTTGCGGCGATCCCCGAAGCCGGGGGCTTTCACGGCGCAAACGTTGATCGTGCCGCGGAGCTTGTTCACAACGAGGGTCGCGAGGGCCTCGCCTTCGACGTCCTCGGCGATGATGAGCAGCGGCTTGCCGATCTTGGCCACGCGTTCGAGCACTGGAAGCAGATCCTTGAGGCTGCTGATCTTCTTTTCGAAGTTCAGGACGTAGGCGTCCTCGAGCTTGCACTCCATCGTCTCGGCGTTGGAGACGAAGTAGGGTGACAGGTAGCCCTTGTCGAACTGCATGCCTTCGACGACTTCGAGCGTCGTGTCAATGGACTTGGCCTCTTCGACGGTGATGGTGCCGTCCTTGCCAACCTTGTCCATCGCGTCGGCGATGATTTCGCCGATGGTTTCGTCCCAGTTCGCGGAAACGGTCGCGACCTGTTTGATTTCTTCCTTGTCCTTCACCTTCTTGGTGATTTTGTCGAGGTGCGCCACGGCGGCTTCAACAGCCTTGCCGATGCCGCGTTGGATGCCGATGGGATTACCGCCGGCGGTGACGAACTTCAGTCCCCCGCGGTAAATGGATTCCGCGAGCACGGTGGCCGTGGTCGTGCCGTCGCCCGCGGCATCGCTGGTTTTGCTGGCGACTTCGCGGACCATCTGCGCGCCCATGTTTTCGTACGGGTCTTCGAGTTCAATTTCCTTCGCCACGGTCACGCCGTCTTTGGTGACGGTGGGCGAGCCGAATTTCTTGTCGAGGACGACGTTGCGGCCTTTCGGGCCGAGGGTCGCGGTGACGGCGCGGGAGAGTTTGGAAACGCCCCGCAGAATCGCCTGACGCGCGGCCTCATCGAACAATAGTTGTTTTGCTGCCATAATGTTTGGTTTCTAGTTGTTGGTTAATTGTTGGTGGACTTGATCAGTTAATGATCGCGAGCAGGTCGTCGGAGCCAAAAATCTTGTACTCCTTGCCGTCCAGCTTGATTTCCGTGCCGCCGTATTTGGAGACGAGCACGCGGTCGCCCTTCTTGACTTCGAAGGGGACTTTTTTGCCGTTGTCGTCGGTCTTGCCCGTGCCGAGCGCGATGACGATCCCCTCCTGGGGTTTTTCCTTGGCGGTATCGGGAATGATGATGCCGCCCTTCTTGACTTCCTTCTCTTCGATTGGCTCAACGAGGAGTCGGTCGCCGAGCGGTTTGATGTTCAGTGCCATAGTTTTTTCTGTTTGGTTTGTTTGTTTGATGTAATCAAATCCCGCCGCCCGAGCGGTGGGAAAATTTGTTTTCAGATTGCGCCACAGTTACTTCTTCTCGTCCACCACCTCGGCATCAATGATCGGACCTTCGTCCTTCTTGTCCGATTTCTCTTCGGGCTTGGCTTCTTCGCCGCTCGTGCCGGATTGCGTTTTGCCCGCCTGCGCTTTCGCCGCCGCCGCTTTGTAAAGTTCGGCGCTCACGGCCTGCCAGGCTTCGTTCAGCTTCTCACTCGCGGATTTAATCGCGGAGGCATCGCTGCCCTTGAGCGCTTCCTTCACCGCCGTGACGGCGCTTTCAATCTTGCCCTTGTCGTCGCCGGAAATCTTGTCGGCGTTGTCCTTGAGCATTTTCTCGGAGCGATACACGGCGTTGTCGGCCTCGTTGCGCGTCTCCACTTCCTCGCGCTTCGCCTTGTCCTCGTCGGCGTGCGACTCGGCGTCCTTGCGCATCTTCTCGACTTCGTCCTTCGAGAGACCGCTGCTGGCCGTGATGGTGATCTTCTGTTCCTTGCCCGTGCCCAGGTCTTTCGCGCCGACGTGCAAAATGCCGTTGGCGTCTATGTCGAACGTCACCTCGACCTGCGGCACGCCGCGCGGGGCGGGCGGAATGTCGGTGAGATGAAACTTGCCGATAGTCTTGTTGTCCTTGGAGAACTGGCGTTCGCCCTGGAGGACGTGAATTTCCACGCCGGGCTGATTGTCGCTGGCGGTGGAGAAGATTTCCGATTTGCGCGTGGGAATCGTGGTGTTGCGCTCGATGAGTTTGGTGAACACCCCGCCGAGCGTCTCAATGCCGAGCGACAACGGCGTCACGTCGAGCAGGAGCACGTCCTTCACTTCACCCTTGAGCACGCCACCTTGAATGCCCGCGCCAATGGCGACAACTTCGTCCGGGTTCACGCCCTGATGCGGCGGTTTATTGACCAGCTTGTGCGCGGTTTCAACCACGCGGGGCATACGGGTCATGCCGCCGACGAGCACGAATTCGTCAATCTTGTCCGCCGAGATGCCGGCGTCGTTCAAGCAGGATTGAACGGGCTTGATGGTGCGTTCAAAAAGGCTGTCGGTGAGTTGCTCCATCTTCGCGCGCGTGAGCTTCATCGAAATGTGCTTCGGCCCGCTCGCGTCCGCGGTGATGAACGGCAGATTAATGTCGTATTGCGTCGAACTGGAGAGTGCGATCTTGGCTTTCTCGGCTTCTTCCTTGATGCGCTGGAGCGCGTCGGGTTGCTTGCGCAAATCCATGCCGGAATCGCGTTTGAACTCGTCGAGAATCCAATCCATCAGCTTGTTGTCCCAATCGTCACCGCCGAGATGCGTATCGCCGTTGGTGGCTTTGACTTCAAACACGCCATCGCCGATTTCCAAGACGGAAATGTCGAACGTGCCGCCGCCCAGGTCATAGACCGCTATCTTCTCGTCTTTCTTCTTGTCGAGACCGTAAGCGAGCGATGCCGCGGTTGGCTCGTTGATGATGCGCAGAACTTCCAGTCCCGCAATGCGGCCCGCGTCCTTCGTGGCCTGACGTTGCGAGTCGTTAAAGTAAGCCGGAACGGTGATGACGGCTTGCGTGATTTTCTCGCCAAGACGCATTTCGGCGTCGGCCTTGAGCTTGGCGAGAATCATCGCGGAAATTTCCGGCGGGGAAAATTGTTTCGGTTTGCCATCCACTTCCACTTCGACTGCGAGGTCACCGTTGGCCGCCTTCACGACTTTGTAAGGCACGCGTTTGATCTCTTCCGGCACTTCGTCGAACTTGCGCCCCATGAAACGCTTGATCGAGTAAACGGTGTTGCGCGAATTGGTCACCGCTTGGCGTTTGGCGGCGTCGCCGACGATGCGCTCGCCACTCTTGGCGAAGGCGACCACGGAGGGCGTGGTGCGTTTGCCTTCGGAATTTTCCAGAACGAGCGGCTCGCCGCCTTCCATGATCGCCATGCAGGAGTTCGTCGTTCCCAAATCAATGCCTAAAACTTTTGCCATAAAAATTGTGTAGTTGCACCAAGTCGCAATACTTACAAGCTATGCCGATGCCATCAGGTCGGTTTGGGCAATAATCGCTTGGTTTGCTGAGTAAAATGACAAAAATTCAAGTTGCTCGTTGGCCGGGCAGCTGTGCCAAAGGTGACGCTATGGCACAGTGGGAAAGGCCTTGGCACGGCGAGGGTGGCACAGGTGGTTGCAGCGGCTAAAAAGGGTATTACGCCGTGCCCGACCTTGACCAACCGGATGGCGCAGTTGTGAATGCCGAGGTTGCCATAAACGGCGGCGAGTTTCTGGTCCAGCGGCAAGAGCAGGTCGCGATACACCTTCGGGGAAATCAAGTTCACCAGGCAATTGCTCACCCCGCAACCGCTGCGCATTGTTCATCGCTCCCTGCCAGTTGATGAAACCCTCGACGCGCCCTTCGAGCACCGCAATCCACTCGACCTGCGCCAGCAATTGCGCGAAGTGCGAGTTGCGGTCGAGATTGGGCGGACCGCCGCGTCACCGGCGCGCCGGGCGCGATGAAGCTGATGAGTTGGCCGGTGGCGTTCATTGCGTTTTGATCTCAGCCTGCCATTTGGCACGCAGCGCACCGACGATGGAGGGGGACAGCATAAACCAAGATCACGCGCGCACCTTCGTGTTTGGACCGATCAAGCTTGATGCGCTTCTTACTTCGTAGAGAGGCCGGATTGCGCAGTGTCAAAAAGTAAATTTCATCAATTGTGATCGGCAGCGTTGGAACTGCCCTTTGACAACGCGGAACTCATCCGTATGATCGGTTTCGATATGAGACCCGGTTGATATACGGTTCTCACTACCAAGCATCGCTTAAATATGAAACTGAAAACAACCCGCACCATCAACCGACGGGATTTCCTCCGCACGGCCGCCGGGGCCGCCGTTGCCGGCGCAGTCTTCCCCCAGATCATTCCCGCCTCCGCGTTGGGCAAAAGCGGCGCAGTGTCGCCCGGCAATCGCATCGGCGTCGCCCTGATCGGTTGCGTGCGGTCCGCAGGGGCGTGGCGTCATGAACGGCTTTCTTGCGCAGTCAGAGGCCCAGGTGCTCGCCGCCTGCGACGTGTGGAAGGATCATGCTGAACTCGCGCGCAAACAGGTCAATGACCGCTACCAGAACCAGGACTGCCGCACCTACAGCGATTATCGCGAGTTGCTCGCGCGGCCCGACATTGACGCCGTGATCGTCGCAACGCCTGACCACTGGCACGTGCCGGTTGCGATCGCCGCCGCCAACGTGCGCAAGGATCTATACGTCGAGAAACCAATGGGGACTACGTTGGCTGAAGACCAGTTGCTCCGCCGGGCGGTGCGGATGGTGAAAATGAAACGTGCGAGATACATGCGAGCAACGAACCGTTCTCCCTCACCCCGGCGCTCTTTCGCTGGGAGCAACGGTATTCAATTCGCGAGGGCAAAGGTGGGGTGTTTGAGGAGGTGGTTCATGAAGCCGATGAGTTTGCCATGAGGTGGTGAGGGCGGTTTTGGCGGGTTTGCCCGCGGCCCGCTCAAAAGTTCGGCTTGCCAACGCGTGCTCACCCAATGGCGCGGCGTGGACCTCGCCCCAATCGAATCCGCGTAAGCCATCCGCGCCCGCCGCATCGGCGACGTGCTGCCGCGCGTGGAGGTGGATTTGCGGATGGACAGCCGCCGCGCGGAAATCGAAGTGGTGAAGGTTTGGAACAATCTGATTGACCCGAACATTGTCGCGCACGCCCAACCCGCCAACCTGCGCAAAGGAACGCTGTTTGTGAACGTGGATAGCAGCGTATGGCTCAGTGAAATCGTCCGCTACCGGCGCAAGGAAATCCCTGATCGCCTGCAACACAGCTTCGGGCGCGAAGTCATCGCGCGGATTTCGTTTCGCGTGGGATGAAGGGCACGTGGGAAAAGAAAACCGTCACGTGACTTTGCAGGCTATCATTAGCTTGGCCAAGATTTCTCTTCTCATGGAATACTGAAAACCTCTTCTGCCGTCTCATCGGAACGGTTCGCAACTCGAATCACCTTGCAGAAATCAGCATTTCCATGTTTCCAGTACAGAGATGACCAATTGTGGAATAAAAGATATGCTGCACCAGACGTCCCCCACTCGCCCAATCCCGCACAGACGAATAGCGCATGCTCAGGATGATGTGGGTTCCTCATCCGAAGCAGTATGCCATAATCATGCTTCTCGGAAAATTCAAATTCCCGATTTCCAACCCTAAATACTCTTTTTCCGCTACTATCGAATGCGATGCTGTAGAACTTCTGCTGGGATAATGACTCGATATCGAAGGTCTTCAGATTGGAGTCGGAACTCCCAAAGCAAATAAACGACGCGTCCCATTTCACATCGACGTCATAATCAATTACAAAGGCCAATGGTTTGTGGCTTGGTCGAAAACGCCCAAAGAGCGCCGACGCATAAGAGGCCACTCGCACCGAACATATTCCAAGAACGTTTGTAGGACCGACGAGTGGCTGATCTTGGCGACGTCCGCCAAATAATTTCACGTACCGATTGTTTTGTGGCAGGAGAGGATGCGTTACGGGGTCAAGAACACCGAAAATGCGGTCGCCTGTGACCGCATCACTTCCGAAAAACCTTCGGAACCGCCAATTTTGAATAGCACGGGGAATTGCTAGGACAAGCTGCTTCCCGACGTCGACAATAATCGTGATTCCCAAATTCTCGAAGAAGGCTGACATATTTTCTCTTGCCTCAGATCATTATTAGCCCGCAACTCACTCGTGCTTTCGTGGCTCTGGGACATATCCTGCCTGAATATTGACTCTGCCGGAAGCTGCGCGTCGTGCAAGTGCCGACGGAATGAAACCTGTGTGCTGAAAGGTCTTGGCCTCCTGCGCGTTTACGGAGAGGTCATTGCCTACGCCTAACAAAGAAAGCCTGGATAGACTGGCAAGGTGAAATCCGTCCTTGTCGTAAAGGGCATACTCAATCGTGCTGATACTCATCACTGGAACGCCTGTAATCTTGTCGGGATGGCTTGGGTCATTGTACAGCGGCTTGTAGTCGGGGTGGGCGGGAAACTCCACCGTCACTTTGAATCCCCACTCACACGTATTGTTCTGCTTCCGTCGGAATGTCCTTTTTGCGGGAGGGTCTGAGCTGAGATACTTTTCCTGACCCGGAAAAGACGATGAGCAACGACCACAAACAAA
>JALOTT010000559.1 GCA_025457745.1 Verrucomicrobiota bacterium | reverse complement strand
GTCGCGCATGCCTACGAGCAGTCCACCTCGTGGCACCGCGAACGTCCTCCGGGCGTCTAAATCGGTTTTACCGCCACCTTTCGCTTTCCAGCCGCGCCGGATTTTTTTAGCTTCGCGCCTTTGCAACTCGATTTGGAGCATTACTAATGAGCGTATTGATTGTTGGTTCGACGGCACTGGATTCCATCAAAACCCCCAAGGCGGCCAATCCGAAGCTGCTGGGCGGCTCGGCCAGTCACGCCGCGGTGGCGGCGAGCTTTTTCAGCGACGTCAATCTCGTCGGCGTCGTCGGCGAAGATTTTCCGAAAAAATACACGGCGCTGTATCATCGGCACGGACTGGACCTCGCCGGGTTGCAGGTGAAGCCGGGCAAGACCTTCCACTGGTCCGGCGAATACGAAGTGAACATGAACCGCCGCCGCACGCTGGCCACCGAACTGGGCGTGTTCGAGACGTTTTCGCCTGAATTGCCGGAGGCGTACCGCGCCACGCCGTTCGTGTTGCTGGCCAACATTGCTCCCGCCCTGCAACACCACGTGCTCGACCAGATGAAGAAGCCCAGGTTCGTGGCGGCGGACACAATGGACCTCTGGCTGAACATTGCCCTGCCCGACCTGCTCCGACTGATCAAACGCGTGGATTTGTTCGTGTTGAACGACAGCGAGGCGCATCAATTGACGGAGGAGGACAACGTGGTCGCCGCCCTGCCCAAACTGCACCGGCTTGGGCCCAAATACGTGATCATCAAGAAAGGTGAACACGGTTCCATTCTCTCCGGACCGAACGGACTGTTCATCGCCCCGGCGTATCCACTGAAGAAGGTGGTGGACCCGACTGGCGCGGGAGATTCTTTCGTTGGCGGGCTGATGGGCTATCTGGCCGGATCCAAAGGGCCGATCGAGTCCAATCTGCGCCGCGCGATCATTTACGGCAGCGTGACGGCGTCATTCTGCTGCGAAGGCTTCGGGCTGACCCGCACGGACCGCACCACCCGCGCAGACATCCAAAAACGGGTGAAGGAACTGCTGCGAATGGTGGAGGTGTAGGCCGGGAACGCGGAGTTCATTCCGCTTGATGTGATCGGGTGCCGGGGCGGAATAAATTCCGCGTTCCGGCGTCCAGCTCAAATCTGCCAGTCGAGCGAGTCGGCGGCGCGTTCCTTCTTGTTGAGGATTTTCACGTTCGGATCCTCCTGCACCACGAGGGAATGCGGCGGCACGCTGTGCGTAAGAAACACGCTTGCACCAATGGTGCTGTGCGCGCCCACCACGGTTTCCCCGCCCACAATCGTGGCTCCCGCGTAGATCGTCACGTGATCCTCCAGCGTCGGGTGGCGTTTTTTGCCGCGCAATTGCTGCCCCGCCGCCAACGAGCGCGCCACCAAACCCACGCCCTGATACATCTTCACGTGATTGCCGATCTCGGTGGTCTCGCCGATGACGGTGCCGGTGCCATGGTCCACGAAGAAATGCGTGCCAATCTTTGCGCCGGGATGCAAATCCATGCCGGTGCGGCTGTGCGCCCATTCGGTCATGATGCGCGGGATCAGCGGCACCTCCTTCTTGTAAAGCTCGTGCGCCAGACGCTGCACGCCGATGCATTCCACGAATGGATACGCCACCACCACCTCCTCGCGGCTGAGGGCCGCCGGGTCGCCGTTGAACGCCGCCTCGATGTCCGTTTGCAACAACTCGCGCACAGACGGCAGGCTGCCGAGGAATTGCAGGGCGAGCGAATGGGCCGTGGCACGCGCATCTTTTTTGGTGACGCCCGCCGGCGGATTGTACTCGAGGGCTTTGGTGATTTCCGCCTCCAGGCTGGCGCGGACGGAGTTCAACAGCGTTTCGGTGTTGGCCTTCAGCTCAGAGGAGTGCTGTAATTGCTCCTCAAAGAACCCCGGGAACAGCAGGCAGAGCAGCTGCTCCGTGATGCCGGCGACCGTCTGTTTGGACGGGAGATTTTTGCCGTCAACGTGATTGATGCCACCCAGCCGGGTGTAGTGCGTTCGTGAGAACGCGGCTGATTTGGGCCAAGATAGCCGCACTCTAACACGATGCAGCCAGAGGCCAGCTATGCCACCGGCGCAGCGCCATGCTTCCAGCGGTTGTGAACCCAGAACCAGTTCGCCGGATCGCGGCGGATGGCGGTTTCGAGGGCGGCGTTCACGTCGCGCATGATGGCTTCGGTGCTGCGGGCGTGGCCGTTCTCGTGCGTCGGAATCTCCGCCCCCGCTTCAATGCGCCACCGGGCCAGTCCGTTGCGATAGCAAATCCCAGTGTAGAGCGGACAATGATAACGCAGCGCAAACAACGCCACCGCCGGACTGGTCGCCGCGTAATGCCCGAGAAACGGGAATTGCAGTCCCTTGCGCCCGCCGTTCTGGTCGCACAACAACCCCAGAATCATCCCGGGCCGGTTCATGGCCGCTTTGAGTTTGTCGGCATCAAAACGACGCTCGAAGAACAGGCAGCCGGACTGCTCGCGCAACGATTGCAACAGCCGGTTCAGCGACGCCTGACGCAGCCCGCGATACGTGGTGGCGCATTGGTAGCCGGGACAGAACTGCCCAAAGCGCGCGTAGAGTTCAAAATTACCGAAGTGCCCAATGGCCACCACCAAGCTGCGCGGCGTGACGCCCGGCGCAGGCGTGAACTCCGGCGGCACCACGAATTCAACATGCGGACGCAATTGCTCGAACGTCATGCCCGCCGTCTTGATGCCGCAGGCGTAACTTTCGCCGATGCGACGGAAATTTTCCTTCGCCAGCGCACGCACCTCCGCCCGTGACTTTTCCGGAAAACTGCGGGTCAAATTCTTCAGGGCCACCCGACGATGCCGGGCGTCGAGCAGATAAAACAAGGCCCCGCCCGCGCGTCCCAGCCGCGCTACGACGCGCAGCGGCAGCGCCTGAATCAAGCCGATCAGGCTGCGCGCAACGAAATAAAGCAGCGTGTCCATCAATGAAAGCAAATGCGCCGCACGCAGTCGCGGAAGTCGTCCGCGCCGCTCAGGATCCGGATTTCCACGCGCATGAAGTAGATGGGCAGGTCGCGCCGATCAATCTTGGGAAAGCGCACCGCGTCCTTCTGCGTGGTGATGATGACCTCGGCCTGACGTTTCTTGCTGCGATTGATGGCGTTGAGCACCTCCTGCTGGCTGAACCGGTGATGGTCGGCGAAGCGCTTGGAATAGACCAGCTCCGCGCCCTGTTTGACGAGGCTTTGCTCGAAACTTTCCGGTTGGGCAATGCCGCTGAGCGACGCCACCCGCCGCCCCTTGAAGAACTCCAGCCCGATACGCTCGCCGGTGAACAGGTCTTCGAGATACATCGGATGATGCACGCACTCGATGATGCCGGCATGGGGATTCAAACGGGCGATGCGCGCCCGCAACTCCGCCGTGTTGCCGTCGCTCTTGGTGATGAAGATCGTATCCGCGCGGGAGAGATGTCCTTCCGGTTCGCGCAAAGTGCCGCGCGGCAGCATGTGTTCGTTGCCAAAGGGTTGTTGGCGGTCAATCAGCACAATGTCACGCCGCCGCCCGGCCAGCTTCCAGTATTGATACCCGTCGTCCAGCAACAGGGTGTCGCAACCAAAGCGTTCAATGGCGTAACGCCCCGCCTTCACGCGATCCTTGTCCACCAGCACCACCACGTCCTTGAGGTTGGACGCCAGCATGTAAGGTTCGTCACCGGCGGTTTCGGAATCCAGCAAAAGCGATTTGCCGTCCGACACGATGCGCGGCGGCACGCTCTCCGTGCGGAGCAGGAGCTTGTTTACGATGCGCTTGTGCAGCGGCGGCGGCTTGGAACGATAGCCGCGCGAGAGGATCGCCACCTTGCGCCCGGCGTTCTGCAACTCGCGCGCGAACTTCTCCACCACCGGCGTCTTGCCGGTGCCGCCGACGGTCAGGTTGCCCACGGTGATCACCTGAATGCCCAGCGTCGAATCGCGGATGATGCGCACGTCATAAAGAAACCGGCGCAGTTTCACCACGCCGGTGAAGACCTTGGACAACGCAAACAAACCCCCGCGCGTCACGGATGCGGC
>JALOTT010000192.1 GCA_025457745.1 Verrucomicrobiota bacterium | reverse complement strand
CCAAGAGCAGCGCGGCATTGAATGGACATTCACCCGGCAAGACGCCGATCGGAAATTAGGCCGCCACTATGTTGCATGACTTACATGCCGAAGTACTAGATATTACCGCATTGCGGCGGATGGCTTGGGCGGAGTGTTCATCGGTGGCTCATTTGATTCCAGTTCGATCACGATCAATGGCATCACGTTGACGAATGGTTCATTCCCGTTCGCTGCCGCCTTCCGCGCGCGGTTCGATGGCTCAGGCAATCCCGCCATGGCGCGCGTCGTCGGCACGAACGTTGACAACCTCATCACTGACGCGGTCGCTTCCGACGGGGCGGGCAATGTTTTTCTGTCCGGGAGATGCTACTCGGCTGTGGCTCTCGGATTGACCAACGCCGGCGGGGGCTTCTACGCGGCAGAATTCGACACCAACGGCAGCTTGGTTTGGGCGAAATTCCTCTCCCCGGCTTCCGGCAGCTTGACGCAACCGCTGGCGATTGTTCCGCTGGCAAACAGCCATTTGCTGGTCGGTGGCTGGTTCACCACCCCGACCGTGACCTTCGACAACGTGACGCTCACCAACCCGTCCAATTGGAGTCTCTTCCTCGTGAAATACGATGCGACACGAAGCGTCATGTGGGCGAAGCGTGCCGCATTGACCACTCCGCTGGCGGGTCTTTCGTACGCCGTTCATGAAGAAGCCGGCGGAAACATTTACCTTTTCGGCAACACGGGCGACTACACGCATCCGACTTCGATCTCGATTGATGGTTGCACCCTGACCAACACCAGCGGCTTCCGGTTCATTTTCAAACTCGCTCCCGACGGACAAACGCTCTGGTGCCGGAAGACCGGCGAGTTCGCCAATGCCTCGCCGTATGCCCGTGGGGCCGCGACCGACTGCGACGTGGATGCGTTGGGGAACTGCTACGTCGTAGGCGCATTTCAAGGCGTGGTCAGTTTTGATGGCATCACTCTCACCAACGCGGGCGGCACAGGGAGCAGTCCGGGCGATTACCCAAGTTACTTTCTGGCGAAGCTGAACCCGGAAGGCGCCTTCGTCTGGGCCAAGAATTTCGGCGCCGATGACTGGGGAACTTATGGCGAGCCTGGTTACGATTCTCCGAACGTGCGGGTGGCCGTGGCTACGCAGGGCGACTGTTCCTTTGCCGCCGCTCTCAACCGAACCAACTCCCCGTTCGATCCGTTCACCTTGACAACGTTCGGAATTCGCGATGCCGTCGTAGCCCGGCTTGATGCCGATCCGCTGTTTCTCAATCTGAGCGGCGAGGGCGATTCGGTTGTCCTCTACTGGCCGACGAACCAGCCGGGCTTCGTGCTGGAATGTGCGAACACCCTGCCTCCAACCAACGGTTGGTCGGTCGTTACGAACGAGGTCACCGTTGTCGGCGCGCAGAATTTCGTTACGAATCCCATAACTGCCGGCAGCCAGTTCTATCGGCTTCGAAAGCAGTAACGGCCGATAGCAAGCTTCTTGTGTCGCGCCGTTTCTCCGGTAAACTCGTCAATCGCAAATCGAAAATCGAGAATTCCGTTATGCCGACTTACGAATACGTCTGCGCCAAGTGCGGGCACGAGTTTGAAAAAGTTCAGTCCATCGCGGACAAGGCGCTGACAACCTGCCCGCGGGACGTTTGCGCCCGGAAAAAATGGGGCCGCGGGCGCGTGAAGCGAAAGATCAGCACGGGCGGCGGTCTGATTTTCAAAGGCAGCGGCTTCTACATCACCGATTACCGCAGCGAAGGCTACAAGCAGTCCGCGAAGAAGGAATCGGAAGCCGCCAAGCCGGCGGCCAGCAGCGACAGCAAGTCGCCCGGCAAGAGCGAAACGAAACCAACCAAGCCTGCGACAGCGAAGAAAGACTGACGCTCCGCCAATGAGATGAATGTTCGGTCTCATTCTACCACTGCCGATGAATCGGTCATTGGCAGGGCGAGTCGCTCCGTGCGCGTCGGGGGGACAGTTACACAAATCGAACGGCGCGCACGGAGTGACGCGCCCTACCGTGTCCAGCAGTTTACGGTCGCGATTCGCCGCGCCGGATCGGTTTCATTGCTTTTGTTATACGCGCTTGGCAGTTCAGCCAGCGCCCAGCTTGCATCGCCGCCGACCGTTTCTACACGCAGCGTTTCCGGCCAGTTCATCGTGCAGGGTGTGGCCACATCGGCGCGGGTGACCAACCCGCCGAACCTCGCGGACAACAACAATTATTTGAAGCTGGAGCCGGCGCTCGCGGCGGTTTCCTGCGAGCGCATCAAGCGCGCACTGTCGGACAGCTTGGGCGACAAGTCGCGGTGGCGCGGCAGAATTCATCTGGTGCTGTATCCGGCGCAGTCAGCCGACGACGGCGCGACGATCGTATCCGAGCGGTTCATGGACGGTTGGAGTTACCGGTTGGAATTGCCGGATCTGGTCGAGCGGAGACGGTTCGTTCGCGCGGTCGTGCAAACGCTGCTGCTGGAACAGGCGGGCCGCAACGCGAGTGACCACAGTCCCGAAATCCCCGCATGGCTGGCTGGAGGTTTTGCGCAGCACTTGCTCATGTCGAACGAGAGCGAGCTGTTCCTGCCACCACCCCGCTGGGCGGTGAACGGCCTGACCATCAATCCCACGATGGTAAACGCGCGCCGACGCGACCCGCTCGAGACCGCGCGCCGCACCTTGCGCGGGCGGACGCCGTTGACGCTCGCTGAGTTGAGCTGGCCCACCGACGAGCAGTTCGACGGCCCGGCGGGCGAGGTTTACCGCAGCAGCGCGCAGTTGTTCGTGAGCGAATTACTGCGGCTCAAGGACGGTCGCGCGTGCCTGCGCGCGATGCTCGACGGGTTGGCAACCTGCTACAACTGGCAAACGGCTTTTCTTCACGCGTTTCGGGCGCACTTCGAGCGTTTGGTTGATTTGGAAAAATGGTGGGCGCTGCAAGTCGAGCATTTCACCGGGCGCGACCCCGACCAGACGTGGTCGCCGGCGGAAAGCTGGAGCAAGCTCGACGAAATTCTCCGCACGCCGGTGGAGGTCCGCCACTCACGCAACGAATTGCCCGGGCGCGCCGAAATTTCGCTGGCCACGGTCATTCGCGAATGGGATTTCACCCGTCAGCGCCAGACGTTGCCGGCCAAGTTGCGCGAACTGGACCTCTTGCGGCTGCGTGTATCGCAGGACTTGATTCCGCTCGTGGACGATTACCATCGCTTGCTGTCGGTTTATCTCGAGAAGCGCGACCATGCGGGTCTGACTTTGCCCGGTTCGAAGCTTCCATCACCCGGCGCGAAGGTCGTCATCCGCGAAGTGCTCAAGCAACTCAGCGAATTGGAATCGCAGCGCGAGGCGCTCCGCCCCCAACCCATGCCGGTTTCAGCAGCGCAAGCGGAAGCTGATTTGCCAAAGTCGCCGTGAAATCTTCCGCCTGCCGCGCGCCGGAAACCCCTTCGATTTCCGTGGCTTTTCGCGGTTTTTCGCACTCAACTTGACACCCTGCCGTTCAAATTTATAGTGCGCTAAGCAAAAAATGCACAGTAACCGAGAACCTCTTTCTGCGACCAGCGACGAACCGCCATCGTGCCGCCCATCGCCATCACTCAAGGAATTTCACTCTGCCGGTCGCGGCTTCTGGCGCGACGTGCCGGACGCCGACTGGAACGACTGGCACTGGCAGTTGAAACATCGCCTCACGACGTTGGAACAGCTTCAACACCTGATGCCCACGCTCACGCCGGAGGAAATTGCCGGCACGCAACTGGCCAATCACAAGCTCGCGCTCGCCATCACGCCGTTTTTTTTCAACCTGATTGACCCGGCGGAGGAACATTGCCCCATCCGACGACAGGTCATCCCCCGCATCGAGGAAACCCACACCGCGTCGTGGGAAATGAGCGATCCGTGCGGCGAAGATTCGCACTCGCCGGTGCCCGGACTGGTGCATCGTTACCCGGACCGCGTGTTGTTTCTCGTCACGGACCGATGCGCCGCGTATTGCCGTTACTGCACGCGTTCGCGGCTGGTCAGCAACGCCAGCGGCTACGATTTTCATCCCGACTTCGAGCGGCAGATCTCATACATCCGGCAACGTCCCGAAGTGCGCGACGTGCTGTTGAGCGGCGGCGACCCGCTGCTATTCAGCGATGAAAAGCTGGAGCATCTGCTGGCGCGGTTGCGCGCGATTCCGCACGTGGAGTTTTTGCGGATCGGAACGCGCATCCCGATTTTTCTACCGCAACGCATCACGCCGGCGTTGTGCGCGATGCTGAAAAAATTTCATCCGTTGTTCGTCAGCATCCACTCGAACCATCCGCGCGAGTTGACGACCGAAGTGCGCGACGCGCTGAGCCGCCTGGCCGACGCCGGCATTCCGCTGGGCAACCAGTCCGTGCTGCTCAAACACGTCAACGACAACGCGGAAGTGATGCAGGCGCTGGTGCAGAAACTTCTCATGTGCCGCGTGAAGCCGTACTACCTCTACCAGTGCGACCTCATCGCCGGTTCGTCACATCTGCGCGCGAGCGTGCGCGACGGACTGGGCCTCCTGGACGCGCTACGGGGCCACACAACGGGTTACGCGGTGCCGCAATACGTCATTGACGCGCCGGGCGGCGGCGGGAAGGTACCGGTGAATCCGGAATCCGTTCTGAGCCGCAACCGCGACCGCGTGGTGCTGCGCAATTACGAGGGGAAGGTTTTCGAGTACATCGAAGGGGCGAATCCCGCGCCGACATTCAAGCGTTCGGAAAATTTTGACATGCCGGAATTGGTCTAGTGCGGGGTCGGCTGCGCGGCCAACCCGGAGTCGCCGCCCCACTAATCATCCCCGCGCTCGACTCACCCGTCGCAACCCGGTAACGTGACCGCGCATGGATTCAAAAACGATCATTGACGGGCTGATCATGTATCTCGGCCTGGTCGTGCTGCTGACGTTTCACGAGTTTGGCCACGCGTGGATGGCGCTGAAGTGCGGCGACGACACCGCCAAACAACAGGGCCGCTGCTCGCTCAATCCGCTGGTGCATATTGACCCCATCGGAACGGTGCTGCTCCCGTTGCTGATGATTTTTCTTTCGCCGAGCGTGGCCCGGTTTCTCGTCGGCTGGGCCAAGCCCGTACCGGTCAACGCCGCCAATCTCCGTAATCCACGCCTTGACGACATCTTTGTCTCGATGGCCGGGCCGTGGATGAATTTGTTGCTGGCGGTCGTCCTCGTAGGTCTGGCGCGCGTTGCGGTGATCGCCGGTTCGCCCAGCATGGCCGGGTTTTGCATCCAGACGGCCCAGCTCAGTCTGCTGTTGTGCTTCTTCAATTTGATTCCAATCCCGCCGCTGGATGGCTCGCACGTGCTGCGCAATCTCATCGGCATGAGCTACGAGACTTACTGGCAGTTCGCCCGTTTCGGTTTCATCGCGATCATTTTGGTGATTCAGATACCGTTCGTCCGTGACACGTTGAGCTACGTAACCACCACGTCGTTGCAGATCTTCGCCGGGTGGTTTGGATTGGCGTGACCCACGCGCGGTGACGGCCGACAGTCAATACGACACCCGCGGCGGCGTTGACCATTTCCGACCGGTGCCGGCGGTCAAAGCCGCCGTGGTCGGAGAATTTTGGCCCGCCGGGAACCAGAAGCCCGTTCGGCTGTCCCGTTTGCGGGTGTGCGGCGGCCGGGGACTGGCACACGGCCGCGCTCCTCACCAATCCGCCGGCTGGTAATCCTTGAGAAACTTTCCCCAACCGTGCCTGCCCGTGTTGAAGCCGGCGATGATGGGATCAACAACGCGCGCCGCGCCATCCACGATGTCCAGCGGGGGATGAAAGCGATGCTCCCTCGTCTTGCGCGTCGCGATGTGGACGGGGTCTTCGTCCGTCACCCAGCCGGTATCCACGGCGTTCATGTGGATGCCGTCGGCGTGATAATCCGCCGCCGAGGTGCGCGTCATCATGTTGAGGGCGGCCTTGGCCATGTTGGTGTGCGGATGACGCGTGGTCTTGAACTTTCGGTAGAACTGTCCTTCCACGGCGGAGACGTTGACGACGTGTTTGTCGCGTTCCGGTGTGCGGAGCAGCAAAGGCTTGAGCCGCGCGTTCAAGATGAACGGCGCGACGGCGTTGACGAGGTGAACCTCCAGCAACTCGACGGACGGAACTTCGTCCAGCCGCAGCCGCCAGGAGTTGTGTTCGCGCAAATCCACCTGCTGCAAATCCTGGTCCAGCCGGCCTTCGGGAAACAAATCCTTCTGCGCCGCGAGTTCGTCCGGCAACAAGGGCACTTGCGACAACGCCGCGGCGCGGGCAAGGCCGGCGACCTCGAACATCCCTTGTTTCATTAACGCCGGCTTCCCATTGCCTTCCGGCAAGATGTGATAACCGCGCAAGCCTTCGTACGCGCCAATCAGTTTGCGGACATGCTCCGGCATCTCATTCAGCGACGCGTTTTCGCGCGCCATCATGTGCTGATAAAAATCCGGCGGCCGCCGCACCGTCTGGCAGGCGTTGTTGATGATAAAATCCAAACGCTCGCGGGTCGCAAGCAGGTGGCGACCGAATGCCTCCACGCTCGGCGTATGGCGCAAATCGAGTCCGAAGATTTCCAGCCGATGACCCCACTCGGCGAAATCCGGCTCTTGCGCGTAGCGCGCCGCCGAGTCGCGCGGAAACCGGGTGGTGACGATGAGGTGCGCGCCGGAACGGAGGAGCTTGATGCCCGCCTGGTAACCGATCTTCACGCGTCCGCCGGTGAGCAACGCCACGCGCCCGCGCAAATCGGCCAGCTCGGTGCGCTTGCAGAAATTCAACTCCGCGCACGCCGGGCAAAGCTGGTCGTAGAAATGGTGAATGGTCGAATAATCCCGCTTGCAGATGTAGCAGTTCTGCGGTTCGACGACTTCGCGGAAATCTGGATCGTTTTCGACCTCGCGCAACTCAAGCTCGGGTGGCGGTGGCAGGTTCGGCGTCGTGAACACAGGCTTGCGGCGCAATGCGCGGATGCCGGTCTCGGACAGCACGCTCTGGTCGCGCTGCGTCTTCTCGGTCTTGCGTTGGCGCGACCGGGCTTTGACGAGACGCCGACGTTCGCGAACGTCAGGGCAATACACGTCTCCCGCCGCTTTGAGCAACCGCGTGCGCTCCTCCACGGACAACTCCGCGAGCAATGCGCGATTGCCCGCGACCTTTTCCAGCAATTCAGCGGCGAGCCGCAGCCGGTTGGCCCATGCGCTGCGGTCCACGGCATTATTCCCGCCCGAATGATTGGCGGGTTGGGGGGATGGTTTGTGCGGTCGCTGCAATTCGGCGGCGCGGGCTTCAAGG
>JALOTT010000191.1 GCA_025457745.1 Verrucomicrobiota bacterium | reverse complement strand
TCGCGCGTGGCGTGGATGTTCTTGCCGGTGGAGAGGTCCATGACGGTGTCCGCGCCCCACTTGGTGGCCCAGCGCATCTTCTCGACTTCCTCCTCGATGGACGATGCCACGGCGCTGTTGCCGATGTTGGCGTTGATTTTCACGAGGAAGTTGCGCCCGATGATCATCGGCTCGGACTCGGGGTGATTGATGTTGTTCGGGATGATGGCCCTTCCCGCCGCCACCTCACTTCTGACAAACTCCGGTGTTATCTCGGCTGGTATTCTTTGTGGAAATCTCCGAAACACGGATGGCGGCGGCGGATTTACGATTTGCGATTTACGATTTACGATTTGGGAACTGCCTTCGTGTTGCTTGCCAAGGTCGTTTCGATCGTTGTCCTTGGACAAGTCGGCAATCTTCATTCTGCATTCTGCATTCTGCATTTGCTCCCGTATGGCGATGAATTCCATCTCAGGCGTGATGATGCCGGCGCGGGCGTAGGCGAGTTGGGTGGCGGCTTTGCCGGGCTTGGCGCGAAGAATCCTGCGTTTCGGCAAGGCGGTTTTGTCGAGCTGAAAAGGCGTGTTGTCTTGGGGCTTCGCCTCGGACAGGCCGCGATGTTTCTCCGAGAGAAAACCATCGTCAATCGGCTGCACGGGGCGGCCTTCGTATTCTTTGACATCGCCACGGCGCAAAATCCACTCGCGACGGAGCGGCGGCAGACCTTGCTCCACCGTGCCGTTGAAACCCGGATCACCCCACGGGCCGGAGCAATCATATACGCGCACCGGTTCATTTACCTCGATCTGTCCGGTGATGGACTTGCTAGGCGTAAGCTCGATTTCCCGCATCGGCACGCGCACGTCGGGGTGGATGTTGCCGCCGACGTAAACACGCTTGCTGCCGGGCAATTGCTCACTGCTGTGCGGCTCGAACGATTCTTTGGTCGCGATCATAATTTTAAGCTTTGTAGCGGCGCTCTATGCGCGTCGCGGTTTCGGCGGTCACAGACCGCCGCTACAATTGGACTCAGGGAAAGGCGGCGAAAGAAGTTGGCTCTGGTGGCCGTCCGCTAGACTTCCTACGCCAGCATTACCTGGATCAGGTTCGTGGGTCGCCCGGATACTTTCGGGCCTCTCAGCCGTTCCAACGGCTCCCCAAGGACAAGCGAACTTTAGGTCGGTGGGCGAACAGCGTCAAGCAAGCGGCGGTCAAAGTTTTCCCGCGTTATCGCATACCCGAGTGCCGCGGGTGTGAGCGACACACTCAATTCATTTGTGGCCGCGCTCCTCGTGGTTGTTTCCATTTGCAGCTTAACCACTGTTCGCGCCGGGTCAAACGGCCCTTAATTCTTTCCGCCGGCAAGATTTTTCGCCCGCTCGATTTTGGTTTCCAGGCCGGCCCGCAACGGCGGCAGCAGTTCCTGCAAACGCCGATACAACTTCTCCGCCCGTTCCCATTCGCCCAGCGTTTCAACGACGGAGGCCGCTTTCAGGCCGGCCTCCTTCACCCAGAACAAGTCCCGCGTTTCGCCCGGGCGCAGGTTTTCCTCGTACACCACGGGCAGATAAGCGGCCAACGCCCGTTTCAGGAGGGCGCGTTTCTCTTCGTCGGGTTTGCCTTGCGCCTGTTCCTCCAGCATCACGCCCAGGCCGACTTGCGCCTCGCTGCGCGCCGCCGCCTTCGCCGCCGGGGATTCAATCACCTTCGCGAGACTTGCCACCGCGTTGCTCGCGTCCTGGATCTGCCGGTAGCACTTTGCCATTTCCCCCCACGCCAGGGCGGCCATTTCATTGGTGGGATTGCGCTCATGGATTTTTCCGAAGACCCGGATGGCTTCTTCGTAGTTGGCGAACTGGTTTGTTTCGGCGGACCCGCGCACCATCAACGTGTCCCCGTAGGCAAACACCGCCTGCGCCCACAAATCCGGCGGGCAATCCAGGCGGCTCGCGAGATTGGTGAAGCACTCGATGGCCACGGCGTAATTCTGCCAGCCGAACGCCGCGCGGCCGGCCATCATGCGCGCTTCGTAAGCCAGCTCCGAGTCCGGCCAGTTTAGAAACACCAGCCGGTAGTTCTTTTCCGCGCCCGGAAAATCGCCCCGCCGGAAAAAATAATCCGCCACCCACCATTGCGCCTGCGGGGCGAGGGCGTGGGTGGCGAATTGCGTCACGAAATTCGTGAACAAATTCAACGCGTTGGTCTCGTTGCCCGCCTGAAAATTTGCCAGCGCGCGATAAAACTCCGCCTGCGGGCGCAGATGATTCGTCGGAAACCGGCCCACCCACGCTTCGTATTCGCCAATCGCCGCCGGCCAGTCGGATGTTTGATAACGCGCCTGCGTCATCAGCAGTTCCACCTCGGGTCGCAATTCGGAATCGGGCGACAGCTGGACGAACTCCTCGAACAAGGCCCGGGCCGCGTCCGGCTTCTCCGCGTCCGCATAACCCTGTCCCACCAACAGCACGCTGTGATCCGCCGCGTCGCCATGGGGTTGGGCCTGCAGGATTTTCCGCATGGCGGCCTCGGCGGCCACCAGGTTCGTGGCCCCCAGGCTGGCGCGGACGATCTGGTAGAGTGCCTGGGTCGTCAACGCGTCCTTCACGTGCGGCCAATCGGCGGCCGCCGCCAGCGCGCTCTGGTAATTCTGCAGCGCCCCGGCAAAATCCTTTTGCGCGAACTGCGCGTCGGCCAGTTTGAACCGCGCCACGGCCAGGTCTTCCGAGGGTGGCAGGCGCGCGGCGGCGGTTTTGAAAGCGGCGAGGCTTTCCGGCACTTTTCCGTCCAACCAGAAACTCCAGCCCCGGTTCAGTTCGGCCTTGCCCGCGAGCGCGCTGTTGGGAAACCCGTTGACGAGCCGGTCAAAAAATCCGAGCGCCCGTTGCAGATGGTTTGTGCCTGGCAGGGCGGCGTTCGTTTGGGTCAAGGCGACGTGTTGTTTCAGGTGCAATTCACCGAGCGTCAGCAGGGCCATGTCCGCGGCGGGCGCGTTGGAAAACTGGTTGAGAAATTTTTCCAGCACCTCGACGGCCCCGGTCAACCGGCCCTGCGCCAATGTCAGTTCGGTGACTTTCAACAATGCCTGCCGTTGTTGTTCCACGGGCGCGTTGGCGGCCAGATTGTTGGTGTAGGCGGCAATGGCCTCGTCGCGCCGGCCAAGCTGTTCCAGGATTCCCCCCTGCAACGCCACGCTTTCGGCCAGGAAATCGCGCCGGCCCGTGGCCGTCGCCAACGTCAGCAATTCACCCACTCTTTGGAGGGCGTTGGTGGTCTGGTTCGCGCCAAACTGCGCGCGGCAGAGCAGAAATTTCCACTGCCAGTCCAGTTCCGGTTTGAGTTTTTGCGACGCGAACGGTTGCAAGGCGGCTTCGGCGTTGGCGAATTTTTTCTGCGCCAGTCCGGCTTCGGCGAGCAACAAGCGTCCGCGTGCGACCGGCTCCGCGCCGGGGTTGGCGTTCGCCGCGGATTGAAAGGTGCCGCCGGGCGTTTGCAAGAGCGCGACGACCCGCGGCCAGTCGCCGAGTTTTGCGAAGGCCGCCGCCTCGCCCACGCTGGCCTGCAATCGCCGTGAGGATGCGGGAAAATCCCGTGTCAATCTGCCAAACGCCGCGGCCGCCGCGGGGTAGTTCGTGCTTTGGAACTGCGCTTCGCCCATCCAATATTGATATTCATCGGCCAGGGGACCGGCGCCGCCCTGCTGCGCGGTCAAGAGCGCGATGGCCGGCGCGAATTTGCCTTGCTTGAACTGCGCCTGCGCCTGGAGCAACACCACCTCCGGCACGCGCGCGGACTTGGGGTGTTTCTCGACGAACTGAGCGCACCCGGCCTCGGCGTACTCCCACATGCCGTCCTGAAAGGATTTTACCGCTGCCGTATAAGCGCGATTTTCGCCAAAGCTTGCCGCCCCAAGTGAGCCGCCGCACAACAACCCCGCCGCGCAAATCAGCGCGAGCACTTGGCGCAAACCAGGATGGAACGGCGGCTTCATGCGGGCCAGTTATGCGACATCCCCGTTGAGAAGACGATTCAAATATTGCCCCGTGTAACTTTCCGCGCACTTCACGATTTGCTCCGGCGACCCGTGCGCGACAATCCGTCCGCCCGCGTCGCCGCCTTCCGGGCCGAGGTCAATGATCCAGTCCGCCGTTTTGATCACGTCGAGGTTGTGCTCGATCACGATCACGGTGTTGCCCGACGCGCGCAACTTGAAGAGCACTTCAAGCAGTTTGGACACGTCGGCAAAATGTAAACCGGTGGTCGGCTCGTCGAGAATATAGAGCGTGCGGCCCGTCTGCTTGCGGCTCAATTCAGACGCCAGTTTCACCCGCTGCGCTTCGCCGCCGCTCAGGGTCGTGGCCGATTGGCCGAGGTGAATGTAGCCCAACCCCACTTCCGCCAGCGTCAACAGCGGGTCGTATATTTTTGGCACGGCGCGGAAAAACGTCACCGCCTCGTCCACCGTCATGTCGAGCACGTCGGCGATGTTCATGCCTTTGTAGGCGATTTCGAGCGTCTCGCGATTGTAGCGGCGGCCATTGCACGCCTCGCACGTCACGTAAACCGGCGGCAGAAAATGCATTTCAATCTTGATGAGGCCGTCGCCCTGGCACTTCTCGCAGCGCCCGCCCTTCACGTTGAAACTGAACCGGCCCGGCTCGTAGCCGCGAATCTTCGCCGTCGGCAGCCGCGCGAACAAATCACGGATGGCGTTGAACATGCCGGTGTAGGTCGCGGGGTTCGAGCGCGGCGTGCGCCCGATCGGCGACTGGTCAATCACGATGATCTTGTCGAGCTTCTCGAACCCTTTCAGCGCCCGATGCGCGCCGGGTCTTTCTTTTGAGCCGAAAAATTTCCGGAACAGCGCGCGGCGCAAAATGTCGTCCACCAGCGTGCTCTTGCCCGAACCGCTCACGCCCGTGACGCACGTCACCAGCCCGATGGGGAATCGCGCGTCCACGTTCTTCAGATTATTTTCCCGCGCGCCGAGCACTTCCAGCCAGCCGCGGTCGGGTGAAGGTTTCTCGCGCACCCTGGGGATGGGAATCGAAAGCTCGCCGGTCAAATATTTCGCCGTGAGCGATTTCTCGCTGGCGAGAATTTCCGGCAACGTGCCCGCCGCCACCAGTTCGCCGCCGCGCACGCCCGCGCCCGGACCGAGGTCCACGATGAAATCCGCCGCGCGAATCGTATCTGCGTCGTGTTCCACCACCAGCACGGTGTTGCCGAGGTCGCGCAAGCCGGCCAGCGTTTTGAGCAGCCGGTCGTTGTCGCGCTGGTGCAGGCCGATGCTCGGTTCGTCGAGAATGTAAAGCACGCCCACCAGCCCCGCGCCAATCTGCGTGGCCAGCCGGATGCGTTGCGCCTCGCCGCCGCTCAACGAACCGCTCTCGCGATTCAACGTGAGATAACCGAGGCCCACGTTTTTCAAAAAGCCGAGCCGCGCGCGGATTTCCTTGATGACCTCGTGCGCGATTTTTTCCTCGAACTCGGTCAGTTTGAGGTGGGCGAAAAACTCGTCGGCCGTTTCCACCGAAAGCGCGCATACGTCCATGATGGAGCGGCCGGGAATGGTAGGGCGCGACACTCCGTGCGCGCCGCCGTTTGTTTCGCCACGAACGGCGGGCAGAGGACTGCCCGCCCTACCTGCGTCGCCACCCAGCGTCACCGCGAGAATTTCCGGCTTTAACCGCTGCCCTTTGCAGACATCACAGAATTGCGGGCTCATGTAGGCCTTGAGCCGGTTGCGGACGAACTCGCTTTCGCTTTCCGTGGCCAGCCGTTTCAAATTCGGCAGCACGCCTTCAAACGGACGGCTCACGACGCTTTGCTTGCCCGCGCGCCAGAAGCGGAATTCGATTTCCTCCCCGCCCGAACCGTGGAGCAGGACTTTCTTGAATGCGTCCGGCAGATTCTTGTACGGCGTCTCCACGCTTTGCTGGTGGTGCGCGGCCACGGCGCGCAACAGCGCCTTGTAATAAATGGTCAGCCGCTTGCCCGCGCGCCGCCACGGCTGGACGGCGCCGTCTTCGATGGATTTTTCCGGGTCGGGCACGACGAGGCCCTCGTCGAAAATCATTTCCTGGCCGAGGCCGTGGCAGACCGGACACGCGCCCGCCGGCGCGTTGAATGAAAAATGTTTCGGCGTCAACGGCTCGTAGCTTTTGCCCGTGGCCGGCGAATACATGCGGTTGGAGTGGAGGGTTTCGCTCCAATCGTCATTCGCCGTGGTAGGGCGCGTCACTCCGTGCGCGCCGTCTTTGGTTGGCGCACGAGCGGCGGGCAGAGGACTGCCCGCCCTACCTTCCGACGGTTGCTGCAGCGTCCGCATCACGCCCTCACCCCAGCGCAACGCGGTCTGCACCGAATCTTGCAGTCGCACGCGGATCTTGTCGTCAATCACCAGCCGGTCCACGACCGCTTCGATGGTGTGGAACTTTTTCGCGTCGAGTTTCACGCGCACGTTCTCGGCCAGCTCCACCAGTTCGCCGTCCACCCGCGCGCGGACGAAACCCTCGCGCGACAGGCGTTCGATCACGTCGCGGAACTCGCCCTTTTGCCGGCGCACCACCGGCGCGAGCAGCATCACCTTGGTTTTCGGCGGGAGCGCGAGGATTTTGTCCACGATGTCGCTGGTCGTTTGCGCGACGATGGGCACGCCGGTTTCGGGACAATGCGCCTGGCCGACGTGCGCGTAGAGCAGGCGCAGGTAATCGTAAATCTCCGTGGTGGTGGCCACGGTCGAGCGCGGGTTCATGCCGGAACTGCGCTGCTCGATGGCGATGGCGGGCGAGAGGCCCTCGATGTAATCCACGTCCGGCTTCTGCATCTGGTCGAGGAACTGCCGCGCGTAGGCGGAGAGGCTCTCGACGTATTTGCGCTGGCCCTCGGCGTAAATCGTGTCGAACGCGAGCGACGACTTGCCGCTCCCGCTCAAGCCGGTGATGACCACCAGTTGGTCGCGCGGGATTTCCAGCGTGAGATTTTTGAGATTGTGCTCACGCGCGCCGCCGATGCGGATGAAATTCTTGCTCATGGCCGCGAATTTCTCATTCGAGTCAATCGGTGAAATTACCGGACGCGGGCCGCGAAGCAAAGAATGATGTCGTCGGAATGGCGGAAAAAATCAGGGAGGCGGATTTTCGGCCTCGCACTGCGGCGCTGAACCTTCGAGGGGAAGCCCGGCTGACCGCCACTTCGCCGGTGGCGTGTTGAATTGGTGGTAGGGCGCGTCACTCCGCCCGCCGTGCTCGCGCCCGTCGCGGCAGGTGCGCGCCGCCGTTTGCCTCCAACGATCCGGACGGCGCGCACGGAGTGACGCGCCCTACCGGGAAAAGCGCGGCCTCGCGCCAGGTAGGGCGGGCAGTCCTCTGCCCGCCGCGAGTGGGATGAGACATCCGCAATGCCAACCGCCACACGAACGGCGCGCACGGAGTGACGCGCGCTACCTTGCGTACGTTCGCGCCAGGTAGGGCGGGCAGTCCTCTGCCCGCCGCGAGCGGGATGAGACATCCGCCACGCCGTTGATTCCGATTGCGAAACGGGCGGGTCTGTGGCACAAAATGCCGCCTATGCATTTCAGGTGTATTGGCCTTCCCTTGGCGGCGGCACTCGTCGGGGCGACCGTCATCGGTTGCCAGAAGTCCGCGCCCACAGCGCCCCCGGCGTCGCCGGCGGCGACAGAATCCATCGCGCGCGTTCATTGGCTGGGCAAGCAGCGGCTCGCCGCCGAAACAAACGCCGCGTCCTTCATGGACATCTGGCATTTGCCCGCCAGCGCGAAGCTCGAAGCGCAAACGCTGGACAAACTCTCGCTCGCCCCCTGGCGCATGCTCAAAGGCGACGCGGCCACCAACGGCGCGCCCATCGCGCTCTTGCGTCCTTTGCTCGACGACCTGGTTCAGGCGGAATCGTATCTCGAAATCCGCGGCGCGACCAACCCGCCGGGTGAACTCGCCTTCGCCATCCGCCTCAGCCCGGAGCGTGGCGGCCTGTGGCAAACGAATCTGGCAATCGTGCTGGAATCCCTCACCGGCGTTCGGCCCGTGGCCGCGACGGGGAATCGTCAAGGTTGGTCGCTCAAGAAACACGACGCGCCAAACCTGGTGGAACTGACCCGCGCGGGTGACTGGACGGTCATCGGCCTGGCCTCGGAGCAAAACGCCTTGCTTGGCGAAGTGCTGGCCCGCCTGGAGCGTGATCGCGCCCCGTTTGCCGCGCGGGCGACGAATTTCTGGCTCGAGGCCGGCCTCGATCTCCGGGGCGTCAGCCGCGCCTTGTCGCTCGGCTGGAATCTCCCGGAAGACCTGCCGAAAATTTCCATGGCCGTCATCGGCGATGGCAAAGAGGTGCTCACGCGGGGCCGGCTGGATTTCACCCGGCCACAATCGTTTGCACTGGAGCCATGGAACCTTCCGACCAATCTGGTGCATGATCCACTGATCAGTTTCACGGCCATCCGGGGCGTCCAGCCGTGGCTGGCGTCGCTGAAAATGTGGAACGACCTTCAGCTCGGCGCGCCGCCGAACCAGCTCTGCTTTTGGGGCTTGGAAGGCATGCCGCTGCTAAATTATTTCGCCGCCCCGCTGCCGGACGCCAGCCACCGGGTGCAGGCGATCACGGAACTCCTGGTGCAAAAGTGCAATCCCTGGATGGCCACGAACGCAATGGGACATTTCGCGCCGGCAGCGGATTCCAACGGCGTGGTATGGACCGATGCGCCCATCATGTCACCGTTTCTGCGGTCGGTTGACACCGGTGGAAACCGCTTTGTTTTCGGCGGGTTGCTTCCGAACGCGGTCACCAACCAACCGCCGCCCGACGGGTTGCTGCCGCAAATTTTGGGCCGGACGAACCTGGTCGGTTACGATTGGGAACTCACGGGGCGGCGGATCGAAAGCTGGCTTTTCACCGGACAACTCCTGCGCATGGTGTTGCACCGGGCCCAACTGCCTTTCGATTCCGCCCGCGATCAATGTGCCGGCACCGCGTGGTTCAGGGCCGCCGCGCCCACGCTGGGCAATTGCGCGACCTACGTCACGCAAACGGGGACGGATCAACTCTCGTTTGCCCGCAGATCCACCATCGGCTTTACGGCCGTGGAACTCCACTGGCTGGCCGACTGGCTGGAATCCCCGCAATTTCCGCGCGGCTTGCACACCTTGCTCGTGCCGGCGCCGCCGCCGCCCGACCCGGAGCCGAAACCTTGATCGTGCCCCGTGTCCTGCCCACGCCGCCGGTTGGTCGAGGTAGGGCGCGTCACTCCGCCCGCCGTGCTCGCGCTCCGTCGCGGCAGGTGCGCGCCGTTCATGTTGATTGAGGTAGGGCGCGTCACTCCGTGCGCGCCGTTTCCGTTTGCGCCGTTCGTGTGGCGGTCGGCGTTGCGGACGTCTCATCCCGTTCGCGGCGGGCAGAGGACTGCCCGCCCTACCTTGCGCGAACGCAGGTAGGGCGCGTCACTCCGTGCGCGCCGTTTTGGTTTGCGCCGTTCGTGCGGCGATTGGCATTGCGAATGTCTCATCCGTTCGCGGCGGGCAGAGGACTGCCCGCCCTACCTTGCGCGAAGCGGCGCTTTTCCCCAGGTAGGACGCGTCACTCCGTGCGCGCCGTTTCCATTTGCGCCGTTCGTGCGGTGGTTGGCATTGCGGATGTCTCACCACATTCGCGGCGGGCAGAGGACTGCCCGCCCTACCAACATCAGCTGCGCCTTTCACGTTTGCTCCCGCACGTCGGCCTGGTTACGCTCCGCACATGGACTTGCCCGTCCGTAAAAAAATTCCACACACAATTCCACCATGGGTTGCCGGGGGCAGTTGGTTCTTCATCACCGTCAAATGCGTGCCGCCGGGAAAAAACCAGTTGTGCCGCGCGGACATTGGCGACGCCGTGCTCGCCGCGATGAAACACAATCACGAGAAACTCGTCTGGCATTGCCGCCTGGGTCTGCTCATGCCGGATCATCTGCACGCCATCCTTGCCTTCCCGCGCGAGCCGGGCATGGCAGTGGTGATGAAAAACTGGAAAAAGTTCGTGGCTGGCAAACACGGCGTGGATTGGCAACGCGACTTTTTCGATCACCGCCTTCGCGACCACCACGAACTGGAAGAGAAGACCAGTTACATCCTGATGAATCCCGTCCGCAAATGTTTGTGCGAACGCGCGGAGGATTGGGTGTGGGTCTATCGCCCAAACGAACGACCGCCGCCCACGCTCAGGTAGGGCGCGTCACTCCGTGCGCGCCGTTTCCGTTCCGTGCGCGCCGTTTCCATTTGCGCCGTTCGTGCGGTGGTTGGCATTGCGAATGTCTCATCCGTTCGCGGCTGGCAGAGGACTGCCCGCCCTACCTGGCGCGAGGCCGCGCTTTCCCCCAGGTAGGGCGCGTCACTCCGTGCGCGCCGCTGCTTGACAAACACACGACGGCGCGCACGGAGTGACGCGCCCTACCAACGGCTGCTGCGCCGTTTCCATTTGCGCCGTTCGTGTGGTGGTTGGCATTGCGAAATGGCTCATCCTGTTCGCGGCGGGCAGAGGACTGCCCGCCCTACCTGGCGCGAGCCCGCGCTTTTCCCCAGGTAGGGCGCGTCACTCCGTGCGCGCCGCTGCTTGACAAACACACGACGGCGCGCACGGAGTGACGCGCCCTACCGATGCCCCAATGCCACGACTCAAAAAAATCCTGTCCCTATTACTGGTGACAAGCCGCCAACGGCAAAAAAATGTGTTCCAAGGCGGTTCGCCGGGTGTTTTTAGGCCGTAATCCACCCTGCAAACTGTTGTAAAACAACGGGATGCTGCAAATTTGGCCCGGTGAAAAAAATGTTCAAAAAATCTTTAAAAAACAGTTGACTTGGATTCGCCTATCTGGGAAATTAACTCCACACACGGTAACAACCGTTAACAACAGAACAACAAAAAATAAAACTATGAGAACAAAAGCATTACTCGCGGCTGCAGTGCTTGCAGCAGGCATCGCCACCTCCATGGCGCAATCAAACGTTTATTCAGTGAACGTGGTGGGTTACGTCAACCAAGTCTGCCCCGCCAACGGGTTCACGATGATTGCCAACCCGCTGAATACCACCAACAACACGACGCCGTTCGTCATACAGAACCCAAGAAACAACATGATTGTTTACAAATGGGTGCTGGGGGTCGGTTTCGTGGGGAACAATTATTCAGGTAGCTGGTCGTCGCCAGCTCAAACCTTGAATCCTGGCGAAGGTGCGTTTCTCTATGTGCCCGCGGGGATTGATTATACAAACACATGGGTTGGTGAAGTGAAGCAAGGTTCCCTGACGAACGTTCTTAACACCGGCTTCACCATGGTCGGTTCTCAAGTGCCGCAGGCGGGGCTGGTACAAACTGACTTGGCCTTCCCGGTGAGCAATAACTCCATTGTTTATAAATGGGTGACCGGCGTAGGTTTTGTCGGGTACAACTATTCGGGCGCTTGGGCTCCGAGTGAACCGACGGTGAACGTGGCGGAAGGTGTCTTTGCCTTCAAGCCGGTGGGGACGGATTGGGTGAGAAACTTCACCGTTCAGTAATCAAAAAAAAATGCTTGCAATCAATTCAGTATCGGATAATATAAACCTCAATCGCAGTAGAAATAAAAAACAAATATGAAAAAACTAATCGTAAGTCTGTTGATGGTTGCCGGAGTTTCGGCAGCCCTTGCTCAAGGCACGGTGAACTTCGCAACGGGTAACGCCAACACTGCCCGGGGGAACGTGTTCCTCAACAATGGAACAACTCCCGCTCCATCCACCTATCTTGGTGAAGTGTGGTGGAGCACGAGTGCAACGGGCACTTATGCGCTCGTCCCTTCCAACACCTTGGGATACGCGGGAGCGACCGCTTTCAACTCGTCAGTTCCTGGGACGATTTCCGACGGCACGCTGTTTTGGGCTACGACAGAAGCAGGATCTACGGTCTACCTGCAACTGCGGGTTTGGAACGGTACACCTACAACGTTTAATGGCGTTGGTACCGTTGGAGGATTGACCACGGCGACGCCTACGCTCAGCGGCCCGTATGCTGCTGGGGTGGCCCAGTGGGGCTACTCCGCACCAGTGAGCCGCGTCCTCGGCGGAACTGATACGGAAGGTAACATATTCACTCCGCCAACGTTTAACACGTTCGCCAACTTCACGCTGACGGCGGTTCCGGAGCCGGGCGTGATTGCGCTGGCCGGTTTGGGTCTGGCGTCGTTGGTGATCTTCCGTCGCCGGAAGTAATTCAAGTTTGATCTTCACACAAGCCCCGGAGCAATCCGGGGCTTTTTTTGTCCCCCCGTAGCCCCGCTCGTGAGAGCGGGGAACAAACCTCCTCTCATCCCCGCCCGTCCGCAATCTGACGATTGCGGCTACGTAATGCGGCTACGCATTCCACGCTTGACGCCCAGCCTTGATCGGGCGCATATCGCGCGCGTGAGCTTCATTCGGAAAGACAACCTGCCACGTCTGCTGGCGCATCATTACCAGGGCCACGCGGTGGTATTCTGGACGTTCACGCTGGAAGCGCGCGCCCGGGGCTGGCTCACGCCGGCCTTTCACGCCGCGTTTCGCGAAACGCTGCTGCACGCGGCCGCGCGTCAAAGTTTGATGTGCCCGGCCTATTGTCTGATGCCCGACCACTTGCATTTCGTCTGGATGGGCCTGCGCCGTGGCTCCGATCAACTCAAGGGGGTGAGATTCCTTCGCCGCCACCTCGCGCCTGTGCTGGGCAAGGTAGGGACATCTCGCCGAGACTGTCTTAAAACTAACGGGTAGCGATGTTTTCGCCCTCTCCTCCATCAGATGGAGGAGAGGGAAGGGGAGAGGAGGAGCGATTTTATTCAGAATTCCCCTCTCCTCGGTCCTCTCCCCATTCGTTCCTCATGGGGAGAGGAAGAAATCACCGAGTTTTGAGACAGTCTCCGCCGAGATGTCCCCGCCCGCAGCCAGCGGGCGGAAAGCCTGTCGCCAGCCGGCGTTTTCTTCCACGCTTTCAGTGTGGGGACGGCTCGGCGAGCCGTCCCTACCAAAGGTGTAATGCGTTTGCCCCGGTGCGCGCCCAACTTGTGAAACAGGAGGCGGACTGGCCTTTTCTAGGGACGATTGTGCCGGGCTATCCGGGGTTGCATCCGCTGGACGCCGGCTTCTGGAGGATTTTTTGGAAGCTTTACGTGCAGGCGCGGGAAGCGGAAGCGCCACCGCCACCCGTCCCGCCCCTGTCCCCGTAGCCCCGCTCGTGAGGTAGCCCCGTCTCGTCAGAGCGGGGACCAAACTCCATCCGCAATCTGACGATTGCGGCTACGCGCCGTAGCCCCGTCTCGTGAGAGCGGGGACCAAACCTCCTCCCATCCCTGCCCATCCGCTATCTGACGATTGCGGCTACGTGCCGTAGCCCCGTCTCGTGAGAGCGGGGACCAAAACCTCCTCCCATCCCCACCCATCCGCTATCTGACGATTGCGGCTACGTGCCGTAGCCCCGTCTCGTGAGAGCGGGGACCAAAACCTCCTCCCATCCCCACCCATCCGCGATCTGA
>JALOTT010000190.1 GCA_025457745.1 Verrucomicrobiota bacterium | reverse complement strand
GTCTGCTGCTGCAGCAGCAGGCACTTGGGGGCGATGGCCCACTGCCCGGCAATCATGCTCGCGCTCACATCGCCCGCATGATGCAGGGCAACGTCAAAAATGTCCGCAACTTTTCGAGGGCATGGAAGCGCGATCAAATCCGCGTTGGCCCCGCGCACAAGTTCGCCAGCTTTGCCCGCCAGTCCAAGCGCACAGGCGCCGTTGGCCGTGGCCATCTGAATGATTTGCTTCGCGGGCAAGCCGGGGTGTTTGGCGGCAAAGGCGCGCATTTCCAGAAACATGTTCAATTCAAGCTGTGATCGCGGGTGTTTGCGAACGGTGGCTAGGCTGTCCGTGCCGAGGCAAAGGTTCACGCCCGCTTTGGCCAGCGTCCGGCGCGGAAACGCTTCATGGCGAAAATAGTCATGGCTGCGTGGGCAGTGAACCACGCTGACACGCTTGCGCGCGAGCAGTTCGGCGTCGCCGTTGGCGAGGTAATTGACGTGAACGGCAAGCAGATTGGGACCGAGCAGCCGGTTCTTGGCGAGGTGCTGCACGGGCGAAACGCCACCGCAATCGGACATGTCACGCTGGCTGCGCAGGAGCCAGTCAAACATTTCGCCCCGGCCGTGCCTGAACATTTCGAATTCGACAGCCGATTCCGCAACATGCGTGACGATGCGCCAACACCGGCGGCGCGCGGCGGCAGCGGCGTGACTCATCAACCCCGGCGTGGTCGAGTAAGGCGCGTGCGGCGACAGCCCCGCCTCGCAGCGGCCCGGCGGCAGCAATTCAATCTTCTCAACGGCTTCGGCGAGAATGGCCGCCGGTTCGCGTCGGCTGCGGACGCCGGTCATTTCGAGGAACGAAATCACCCGCAGCGGCGTGGCCTGCCAGACCTCCGGTAATAGTTGTGGGACAGCTTCAATGTCGGCCACGGTGGTGGTGCCGGTGCGCAACAGCATGTGGGCGCCTGCCAACCACGATTGGACGAAGTCGGAATAGGTCCAGCACGATTTCTCGGTTGTGATGCTTTTGATCCAGTCGCAGAAACTTTTGACCGGAGGGAACAGGCCCGCCATGTTGGTGTAATCGAGGTGGCAGTGCGCATTGATCAGGCCGGGCAGGAGAATCGAATCGCCGAGGTCGGTTGCCGGGCCGGAAAATCGGGAGCGGATGGAACGCCAACGGCCTACGGCTCCGATGCGCCCGTCCACGATGACAACCGCGCCATCCTCAATGGGCGCGCGTCGGATTGGAACGACGATACGGGCGCGGATGATCGAGGATGGAGAATCGAGGGTTGAGGATGATTGAAAGCGTTTCGGCACGGTGGGTGGGTTTTGTCCATCAACCATCAGCTCTCAACTCTCAACCGGCGCTCACAGACCGTTTTCTTTGCTGCTCTCTTTGGTGCGGGCCGCCTGCTTGTGCCAGCGTTCAATCGTCTTTTTGTGCCGCTTGCGGATTTGTTGCGCGATCTTCTTGGCCACCAGGTCAATCGCTGTGTACAGGTCGCTCTCACGGTCCTCGGCAAACAGGTCCGGCCCGGGCACGGCCAGGCGGATGGAGCAGGAGAATTGCCTTTCGGGAGCGCGGGTGTGGTCGTGTTCCAGCGTCACGCGTGCGTCCACGGTGCGTTTGTCGAAGTGATCGAGCTTTTCGAGCTTGGCCACCACATGATCTTCGATGGCTTTGGTAAGAGTGAGGTTGTGCGTCGAGAGAATAAGTTTCATGATACCATATTGTTCCTGAGCCAAAGTAAACTGTGCCGCAAGTAATGCAAGTCCCGGCGATTGACTTGCGGCGGGCGCAATTCGACACCCCCACCATGATCGCCCTCTTGAATCGGAGCGCGAGTTGTCCTCAACTCGCAGCACGTGCGCATTTCGGGCCGCTGCGGATTGGGACAATCCGCGCTCCAAGGGTAGTGTCGAAGTGCGCCTACCTGCTGCGAAAGCTTGAACTCTCCGGCAAATCCCTTTTAATCTGCCTCGTGCCAACCAAAGTCATCGCGGTCGCCAACCAAAAGGGCGGGGTCGGGAAGACCACCACAGCCGTGAATCTGGCGGCGTGCCTGGCCGCGGTGGGTCAACGCGTGCTGTTGTTCGACCTTGATCCGCAGGCGAATGCCACCAGCGGGCTGGGGCTGGAAAAGACCGAAGGCAACAGCGCGTATCGCGTCCTGCTCGGCGAAGGCAGCCTGCTGGACAAGATCAAAAGCACGGCGTTCGAGCGGTTGGAAGTCATCCCCAGCGAAGTGGATTTGTGCGGGGTGGACGTGGAACTGGCGCGGGCGGAAAATCATTTGCTCCGGGTTGCGGATGCGTTGCAGCCGGTGCGGGACTCAGGACGGTTTGATCTGATTCTGGTGGATTGCCCGCCATCGCTCGGAATTTTGACGCTCAACGCGCTTGCCGCCGCGGACGGACTCCTCGTGCCGATCCAGAGCGAGTATTATGCGCTCGAAGGCATCTCGATGCTCAACCGCGTACTCACCCAACTGCGCGACGCCGGCGTCAACCCACGCCTTGAAATCTTTGGCGTCGTGATGACGATGTTCGATGGGCGCACGAAACTGTCGCATGAAGTGATGAACGAGGTGCGCGGGCAACTAGGCGAGCGGGTGTTCCAGACCGTGATTCCCCGCAGCACGAAGCTGGCGGAAGCACCGAGTTTCGGCAAACCCATCATCCACTACGACAAATACAGCGCCAGCGCGGCGGCGTATGAAGTGTTCGCGCAGGAAGTTCTGGAGCGGCTGAACTCACACCCGCAGCCGGCTGTGGCCGCCGCACCGGCGACATAATTCGAAATGGATTCAAAATCTCCGCGCGCGTCCCCATCTTCAATCCCACGATGATTCGGAAATTCATTTTGGCGATCACTCCAGCGTCGTGCAATTGTCGAACGACGACGTGAGCGGGCGGTTGATGCGACAAGGCTGCGCCCGGCAGTCTTGCGCCAAAGCGCGCGACCTCCTACACTCGGCGCGTGCCAACAGTGCACCGAGAAGCGGGTTGCGCGTTCTACTTCTACGCGGAGGAAGGCAACGAGCCGCCGCAATGGAATGAATTCTTTGAGCCACAAAATTAGACACGTCACCATCAGCGCCGAAACGCTGACGGTGGAGTTGAAGGATGGACGCATAGTGAGCGCGCCGCTGGCGTGGTATCCGACCCTGGTGCAGGCCACGGCCAAGGAATTGCGCAACTGGCGACCGTGCGGCGCCGGCACGGGCATCCACTGGCCCGCGCTTGATTATCATTTAAGCGTTGAGGGCTTGCTCCGTGGCGCACACGAAGCCGAAGGCGTCACCCGCCGACTCCTCGCCCACGCTTGAAGCGACGCCGCGAAACAAGAACCGCCAATCCCAGCAACAGCAGCCAGCAGACGGACGGTTCGGGCACTGCAAGACCGGTAGTGTCGCCGATCCAATCAAGATACGGCGCAAGCACGATGCCCCCACCAATATCCCCGAACCGTCCGCCGTAGCCTTCGATGAACGTATTCACACCGGCGATTGAATAACTGCTGCCGTCAAAAAGGAGCAGCGGCCCGCCGGAATCTCCCGGGCCGATGAGCGATTCCAGGTTGTTGCCGAGACTGCCTCCTGCCAGTCCGAAAGTGTCAGGCGAATCAAAGTCGTAACGAAAGAGCGCGGGGAAACCGCCTCCAAGATCATCGGGCGTGAACGAATCCACCACATTGTTGCCAATCCGGCGGTCGGTGAGGCTCGCAGAAGTGGTGTAACCGTAGTTCCCATAACCGGAACGACCAAATCCCACCAGTGTCGCATGATCTCCCAGCATCAGGACTGGTTGGAGGCTTGGAAAAGAGATGCTTTCAGGGAGCGGAGTTGAGAGGTAGAGCAGGCCGAGGTCGCGCTGGATTGATGGATTGCCGAAGCCGGTGAAGCCCGGACAGGTATAGAACGAACTCGCGGCATAGGTTCCAAACGCTGGCAAATTGAAAGTGATGCTCAGGCCGGCGTCGGGTGAGCCGTTGTCATTGAGGTCCAGATTGTGCCCGGCGGTTAAAATCCAGTTTGGTGAAATGGCGGTGGCACTGCCTTTGTAAGAAAACCCGCCGGAACTGATGGCCAGCGAGCCAACGGCATTGAAGGGTGAAACGCTGCCAAGCGTGTCAAGGCGGGCGGCCGGGGAATCTGCGGGCAACGCCGTTTCATCGCCAGCCATGATGCCTTTGACATTGGGCACAGTTCCGAGAGCCAGTGCGAGTGTCGCTGCCCGGAGCATCCAACTGAACAGGACGCCCGGTGAGGTTGACCAATCGCCGGGTGAGGGCACCCGGCCTACAGGGTGGCGTGGCGCTCTCATGTTGTAGGCCGGGTGCCCTCACCCGGCGGCGGAATTCCCTCACCTGGCATCTGACCCGGCGACTGACTTCCGGTCGGTTTCTCTTCGATTAACAAACCCGTCTCCAACAACGGCGGCGTCCCACGAACCAAACGCGGACCGTCGGGCGCATCGTAAAAAATCTCACCGCCGAACGGCCACTGCTCCGGGCGTGCGACCAACCCGTATCGAACCGGGTTCAGGCAGACGTATTCCCATTTGCGCTGTTCGCTTTCCGGCGTGCGAAATTTGTGGTCGTGGAAACCCTCCTGCCAGCGCCAGAATCGTTTGATGCGGCTGAATTCGTGGCTGGCAGCGCCGCCGGGTGAGGGCGCATCGCCGGGTGAGGGCACCCGGCCTACAGGGACATCATGCTGTAGGCCCGGTGCCCCCACCGGGCGTTCTTCCGCACAATCAACGCGCCGTTCCAATCCACCCACGACCGCCTTCAACGCCTTGATCCATTGGGCCAACCGCACCGCCTCAGGCCCTTGATGCGCGATCAAATGAACATGATCCGGCATCACCACGAAACGACGGGGAAACCAACGATAACGCAATGGGCTGTCCAGGAGAAACGCCGTGAGCCGTTGAAACGTGGCCTCGTTGTCGAGGACGCGGGTACGACCATCCACGCAGAGGGTGAGCAGATACGAAATGTTCCCGGCGCGGTCGGGCCACACACGATGGAGCCGACGCAGCCGGCGCGGTGGCGGTTCATCGGGCGTGGGGTCGCCGCGTAGGGGCACAACATCCGCGCCGGGTGGGGGCACCCGGCCTACATCGTGTTGCGTGGCGTTGTAGGCCGGGTTCCCCAACCCGGCGTTCGGGGACGCACCATCGCCCGCGTCGCGTGGCGGCGCGCAATCGCCCGGTGGGGGCACAACCCCCGCGCCGGGTGAGGGCACCCGGCCTACATCGCGTTGCGTGGCGTTGTAGGCCGGGTTCCCCAACCCGGCGATCCGGGACGCATCATCGCCCACTTCGCGTGGCGGCGCACAATCGCCCGGTGGGGGCACAACCCCCGCGCCGGGTGAGGGCACCCGGCCTACACGGTCGTTGTCATCGCTCTGAACCATGCGCGGTTTCTTAAACAATTTGCGACTGCGGCGCAGGCTGCTCTTTTTTTATTCTTACACGCTTGCCATTCTCACACCCGCTCCGCAGTCAGGCGTCGCTCGTCCCTCGCTTCGCCCCGACTGCTCCGCTCCGTCCGTTCTGCTCACTGACCTGAGGCAAGGACGACACGGAACCCCACGACGCGGCCCCTGTACGCCGGGTTGCCGTCGCCGGGGCACGCTGACCGGCAGCCGTAGCCGTCGAGGCCCCAACCGCCCCCGCGAAGCACGCGGTACGAGCCAGAATCCGGCCCGCCCGGGTCAACCACCGACCCACCCGGATACGTGCCAGACCAATCCTGACACCACTCCCATACATTCCCGTGCATGTCGTACAACCCAAACGCATTCACCGCGTAGCTCCCCACCGTCGTCGTCCGACCCAAGTAACCAACCGGGCTGGCCACATAAATATTCCCAATCGCCGCATCGTATTCGTAGTAGGAATAAAAGTTGGCCATCCCGCCGTGAATCGCGCTCCCAAAATGAAACGCCGTCGTGGTGCCCGCACGACACGCATATTCCCACTCCGCCTCCGTCGGCAGCCGATACCGCCAGTTCGACGGGATCCGCCCCGCCGCCCGGTCAGCTTGCGTCAGCAACCCGCAATAGTTCGTCGCGTCGTTCCAACTCACCTGCTCCACCGGCCGCATCAGGTCGCCGGGGAAATAACTCGGATTGCTCCCCACCACCCCAAGATATTCTCCCTGCGTCACCTCATACTTCCCCAGGTAAAATCCCTTCGTCAGCGTCACCGTATGTTGCGTTTCACCTGACCCTCGCAGCGCCTCGCTGGTCGGACTGCCCATCGTGAACGAACCGGCCGGTATCCAGACCAGGCCGGCAGGAGTGCTGGGTGTGCGAACGGTGAGCGTCGCGGTCGAAGACCACAGGGTCTGGCCGCCACTGGTGAGCTTTACGGAATAGTCCCCAGTGTGGTACAGATTCACATTGTTCAGCGTAAGGGTGGATGCGGTCTTACCATTCATTTGCGCGCCATTGTTATACCACTGGTAGGAGATGGGCTGCGCCGAACTTGCGTCCACTGAGAACGAGGCCGAACTGCCCACCACCACTTCTTGGCTCCGCCGGGGCTGGGTGCGGATGGTCAACTGTCCTGGCGGCGGATAGACCGAGGACCATTCCTTGTGAAACAGGTTGAAGGGCGGCAGTGCGGGCAGGTTCTCGTTGTCCTGGCCGATCACGCTCATCCCGATGTTCAGGTCGGCGTTGGCCGTGAAATTCCAATTGGCACTGGTCACCTGGTTGTTGACGACGGTGGCCTGGCCGTTGATTTCGACCGTGGGGTCCACGTTGGCGTACACGCCGGCCAGGCTGTAAACCCGCAGATCTATCTGCGGCGTGAGTGTAGCGGAGGCGGTGGCGCTGCCGTTGATGTAGTAGGTGAAAGGCACAATCTCCAGCGGGTAACAGTTCACCGAGGGATTCCACTGGAGTTTGGGGGAGCGGTTCTTGACGTAGTCCACGCCAAAGGTCACGTCCACATTCTGCCGCACGCCGGTGGACATGGTGGCGGTGGCGCTTAAGTCGTAAACAACCTCTGCCTCCAACGTGAACTTCAACTTCACCCAGACGGGCACCCCGCTAACCAAGAAACGAATGGTGTGACTCTTGGCGAAGAGGTCAAACGAACGGGTCGCATTGAGGTCCGCCGAAACCACGGTCAACTCCGGCACGAGGGCCGTACGCAACTCGCCGTGGAATTCGGCGCCCAAGCGCTGCAAGGACAATCCGCTAGTATCTTGACACGTAAGTATTACAACATTATGGTTGCGGGTAATGCGACCACCGATCGAACTGCATCTGACCGAGCCCGAACGGGAAAAGCTGAGT
>JALOTT010000558.1 GCA_025457745.1 Verrucomicrobiota bacterium | reverse complement strand
CTGGATCTGGGCTCGCGTCCAATCATCCTGAACTATGACGGCGTAAACCCAGCGCTCTACCTTTCGGGGGGCACACTGAACCTCACCAACAATCCCTTCACCATCAACGGCTCGGTCCTGGCCAACGGCACCTATGCGGTCATTGCGCAGTCGGACACCAACGACATCACCGGTTCGGTGGCTTCTTCGACCGTCAATGGCACCGCCTTGACCGGCAAGATTGGGACGGTTTCCCTCGCCAGCAATACGGTGATACTGACCGTGACCAGCGCGGGTCCGACGCTGACCAGCGTCACGCCCAATCCGGTGATCGGCTCGAGCTACGCAGTGACGCTGGGTTTGACCGGCAGCGGATTCAACGGCGCCACGGCGGTGTTGCTGACCAACCTGACCGCCGCGAGTGGTGCCAGCTACGTGCCGACGGTGAGCAGCGATACCAGCATCACGGTCAGTTTTGTCCCCGGCACAGCCCCGACGGCATGGGACGCCACGGTGGTGAACGGCACGCCCTCGGGGCAGGTCGGGTTTGCGGTGACGTTGCCACCAGTGGTGAGCATCAACCAGAATGCGTTGACGTCTGCGGGAGCAGGGAACCTGGTGTTGAGCGGCACGAATGGCACCCCGGGCTACACCTATACGGTGGTGAGCGCCACAAATGTGACCCTGCCGATGGCGTCGTGGACGCCGGTGGCGACGAACGTGTTCGATGGGAGCGGGAACTTCAGTTACACGAACACGATCAGCCTGGGCACACCGCAATTGTTCCTGCGCCTCGCGCAGTAAGTGCTGGATGAAATTGGGGTTGGGTTGGTGGAGCTCCGTCGGCGCGGTGCGGTCGAAAGGACCGCCCGCGCCGGCGGGAGTTCTTTGGTAGCGTCCAGGCACCGTGCCGCGTATCTGGCGGCGTCGAGTTGCAAGCGCGACTCTGCAAGAAATGGTCCTTCGCGGATTTCCGGGAACCGCAAACGAACAGGAGCCTGAAAGGCTCCAAGACCCAAGCCCAGGGTTGAGCGAAGCGTTGAAACGCCGTCTTCAGGTTTCGAGTTCCAGACGTTGCCTGCCTGATTCGAAGTAATTCGCGCCCTTGGCCCAAAACCTCCGCCCTTCTTGTGTTTCGTGGTCAAGCCTCACCCGTTCCGCCACCGCTCACTTATGTCCATACCGGGCCACTGCCTCCATCCGGTTTCTGACATGTAATTTCTTGCAAATCAATTTTACAAAGGTCTTGACCGACTCGACCCCAATGCCGAGCCGGTCGGCGATTTCCTTGTACTGGTAGCCGCAGGCCAGCAGATCCAACACCTCGCTTTCCCGGGGTGACAGATTCGCGGCCGGCCCGTGCTCGGGCTTCGCGTGCCGAAACTGGTCCACCAACTTTCGCGCTATGTGGCTGGACATCGGAGCGCCCCCTTTATGAGAGCTTGGAAGATCCGGTCGCTGTCCTCATAGACGGTCAGCATGATCACGCGGGCGGTGGGCAAATGCTTGCGGAGCCGCGCCACGCACTCGATGCCCGACATGCCCGGCAGCTTGATATCCATCAGAATCACATCGGGTTTGACGCCCGGAATTTCCTCCAAGGCGTCCTCCGCCGAACAATAGCTTCCCACCAAGGTGATGTGTGCCGCTGATTTGAGGATCTCCTCCAACTCATGGCGCAGTCCGCCGTTATCCTCGACGATGGCCACCCGCCGGTTGCGATCGTTGTGCGTATGTTCGCTAGTGGGCATTGTTCAGGTCAGTTGACGAGGGCTTCGCGGCCGGCGGGCGGGATGGACCGCTCATCTCGGGCAGGGTTAGTTCCAGACGGATTCGCGTTCCCACCCCGATTTCGGAGTGTTGGAGGCATCGTCCGCCAACCGCCGCCAACCGCTGCTTCATGTTCGCCAAGCCGTTGCCGCGCGGCTTGGCGGTCGCGTCGAAGCCCTTTCCATCGTCAGCCACTTCAATCGTAAACAATTGCGCTTCCAGTCCAATGGAAATGTTCACCTCGGTGGCTTCCGCATGCTTGATGACGTTGTGGATCGCTTCCTTCATTATCATCACCAGATTGTGGCGGATGCCACTGGTGACAGGAGTATCTCCGGGCAGATCCGGGATCTGCAACCGACACTTTAAACCGGCTTGGATGCACATCTGGTTGGCCACCTTGCAAATGTAGGTGACCAATGAATCCAGATGATCATTTTCCGGACTGACCGCCCAGACCGTCTCATACAATGCCTCGACCAGACTGCGACTCATTTGCGATACCGATCCGAATTGTTTCCGGGCTTCGTCCGAGAGGCCCGGCATCTTCTGCGCGGCGGAACTGACCAGCGAGATTTGTGTCACCTGGGCGCCAAGGTCATCATGAATATCTTGGGCGATGCGGAACCGCTCCTGCTCCACTGCGCGGGTCCGTTCGATCGCGGCGACTTGGCGCTTCACTTGACGCCATTCGGACAGCCGCCACGCGCCGATGACCAGTCCTGCCAGGCCGACGAGCGTCCCGATCCAAAACCAACTGGTTTGCCAGAATCCCACAGCCACTTCAACGGGCACGGACGCCTCGATGTCCCCGGGAACACCCATCACGTCCAGGCTCCCCATTCGAAACCGATACAGGCCCGAGGAGAGCTTCTCGTAGGAGGCCGTGGCCTTGCCGGCCACACCGATGCTGTAAAACTCCTCCCATTCAAACACCACTGGCGTCCCCGGTCTGACGCGGAACGACTTGTCCTTCGGCGTGATCCAATCAACGTGAGCTTCATGGCTGGTGTCCGCCAGCACGAGCGTGAGATCCCGCTCCGGGCCGGATCGCACGACTTGGGCATCGGCCAAACGCAGGCCGCTGCGATCCCAGCCCACCACTCCACGACGATTGGGCGGGAGCGATTCCGGGGCGCGCGGATCCATTTGGTTGATCAGCCGGGTGATTTCCGATCCCGGCTCGGCCTGCCTGAATTGGAGTTTCTTCACCCCATAAACCCCCACCGCGCCCGCTGGCCCGGCCGACGAAAGGCTGACCCAGAACCGGGTGGCATTGGTCGGAACCCAAACGGCCTCCTTGCGCTGCACGCAGGGGGAATTCGAGAAACTGCCCGTCCAGCCGGGGCTTTGCCCTGTGACCGTAAATTCCTTGAGGCCGACTTCATTCAGCGCCTCATCCTCAAATCGAATCAGCAGGCGCATTTGAGATCCGCTTTCATGCCACTCGGTGTCATGGCCATCCAACTGCCAGCGGAGGCGCAGGGGCACCTTCGAGGCCGACGCGGTGGCATCAAAGGTAAAAGTCGTGGTCTCGGCGTGCGCCGGCAAATGGATTGGCTTGCCGGCCTGGAACGGCAGCGCGTCTCCGTTGACGAGGCATTCCCGGACAATCATCGGCGGCTGATCCACCGAGCCGATGCACCGTCCAGGCCCGGGCAGCACGAGCGAGACGGCTAGACCTTATCCAAGCGTGATTGAATGGGTGATGTGGAAGAAAAAGCTCGAAATGCCCGTCCACATTGGCTGAAGTGAAGTTGTGAAAAGTCATCAGCTCAGC
>JALOTT010000557.1 GCA_025457745.1 Verrucomicrobiota bacterium | reverse complement strand
AACCAACAACAAAAAGAGCCGCCCTGAAACCCGCCACACCAAAAACTGAAGTGTCACCATCAAATCAACCCCGAAAAGTAGTTTTCGGAGGTTCCCATAGGAAGATTTGCCTCCGTGACCTAACCTCTGGAAACCCGCCGGTGGCGGGACCACTTTTGCCTTCATGTTGACGGCAAACGAAAACAAACAACAAAAACAAAACTAACCGTTATGACGACACTCGAAATCAAAGGCGACTGGAACATTACCAAGGGCAAGCTGAAACAGAAATGGGCCAAGCTCACAGATCACGATCTGCAATATGCCGAAGGCAAGCAGGACGAACTGATTGGCCGCATTCAGAAGCGCACGGGCGAAACCCGCGAAGCCATCGAAAAGGCCGTGAAGGAATCGTGTTCCTCTTGCTGCTGCAACTAGACGGCCCGGCGCGCGAGCCGGCTGGGGAAGTGAGTCAAAGTCCAGCGCCCATGCAGCAAACCACGCCGGCGAAATCCAGCCGCCCATTAGAACCCGGGCGGCTGGTGCCGTTTTCGAGGAAAGCTTCCCATGATTCACGGTAGGGTTACACCCCATAGTGAAGCGCAATGCGGCGGTGTAGCTTGGCTCGGAAAAATAAGTTCAAATCGCAAACCAAACACAAAATATGACCACACTAACCAAACGCATCGTTGTTCTGTTATTCGTCACCGCGCTCCTGGCCATCGTTGGCATCGGGTGCAACACAGCCCATGGCTTCGGCAAGGACATGGAAAGTGCCGGCGACAAAATTCAAGAGGGCACGAAGTAACCAGGGCACGTGCTCGAACAGAGGTGCGGAAGGAGAATCCTTCCGCACAACGCCATGCCAGTGGCAGCCATCAAAAATCAACAAACACATGAAAACCAAACTCACCCTGCTCTTGATCAGCAGTTCGCTGGTGCTGGCCGCGCCAGCATTGCTGGCGCAAAACACCAACACCAACAGCCTTCCCCTCACCCAAACCTTGAAATACCAGGTCGCGTTGGAACAGGACCGGTCTTTGGGCGAACGCTCGCTGCTGCCACCCGGTCTCAAGGAAAAGATGAAGCTCACCGACGCGCAGCGGATTGAGTTGAAGCCAATCGAGGACGACTTCGCCAACACGAGCCAGCAATACCAGATCGCCAACCAACCCCGGATTGACGCCGCCCAAGAGGCGAATCGGCAAGCGCGCGAATCGAAAGACGCGGCACGAATTCAGGCCGCGCGCCAACAGTTGCAACAGGTCTGGGCAGGTCTCCAGCCAGACCGGGTGGCCGCTGTCACCAAAATCAAGCCGCTGCTGACGCCAGTGCAACTCAAGGTTTTGGAGGATCCGAAGAACCAATGGCGCGAGAATCATACGGATGAAGCGAATGATCCGTCTGCGAATTGAAACCTAACCCCGCCGAATCCGCAGTGACGGCGCGGCAAATCATGAACGGAGCGGCGCGCTGTGTTTTTAGAATCAATCGAAGCGGCGGGTGAATCCCGGACTCCCATCAGGCGTTTGTTTGGCGGGTTGGGGGAGGCGGTTTGGGCGCAGTGGGATGAGGTGCGCCACGCGGCGGCGGTGATTGGGACGGTGTTCTGCGTCTGTGTTCAGCCGCGAGGCTGGGGGCGCACAGTGCTCAAGGCGTTTGCCCGGCAGGTGTTGGCCATCGGCGTCGAACCGCTCTGGTTTGTCGGTGCGGTGGCGGTGTTCGTTGGCATTTCGGTGGTGGTGCAACTCACCTTTTGGGTTGGTGAAGCGGGGCAGTCACAACTGCTTGGGCCGCTGCTGGTGGCCGTCGTGGCGCGTGAACTCGGCCCCTTGCTGATCAACCTGGTGGTGATCGTCCGCAGCGGTAGCGCGATGACGACCGAACTGGGTGTCCTCAAAATCAACGGGGAAGTCCGCGTGCTGGAAGCGCAGGGAAACGATCCGCTTCTGCATCTCGTGATGCCGCGCGTGCTGGGCATGGCCGTCTCCACGTTTTGCCTGACGATCATTTTTGTCCTCGTCGCAGACGTCTTCAACATCCTCGCCAAAAGCATCCTGCCCGCCCTGTTTGCGAGCGTGTCCTGTTGCATCGGCGGGCTGGGGGTGGGCGAGTCGGACAAGGAAATTCCGCAGGCAACGCAACGGGCGCTCACCCGCTCCGTCGCCGGACTGTTTGTAATCTCCGCCGTGGTATCGCTGCTGACTTACCTGTGACCATGAACGAAACAACCAACATCCCAGAACCTTCACGGCGTGACGACCGAAGCCGACGGCTGGCGGATCGCTTCAAATTCCGGCGCGTCAACGAAATCACTGGCACGTTCGTGCTCGTCGTCCTCGCCGTGCTGATCGCCGCCGTGGTGTGGACGGGCCGCAGCCAGCGCTGGTTTAAAAGCAACGTCACGTTGCGGATTATTCTGCCCGCAGACGGCGCGGCGGGCATCCGGCAGGGCTCGGAGGTTTACTTTCTGGGCACACTCGTGGGCACCGTCTCCGATGTCGCGGTGGATGAGAAGGGCCGCATGGACGCCGAGGCAAACATCCGTCGCGACTTCTTCCGGTTCGTGCGCGCAGACTCTTCAGCGGTCGTCAAAAAGAAATTCGGCGTGGCCGGCGATTCGTTTTTTGAAATCACGCGCGGGGTGGGTCAGCCTTTGCCGGTGAAGGACGCTTCCATCGTCTGCAAGGAACAGTTTCAAAGCGCGCTGGAAGCGGCGGTCGAGGAAGTCCGCCGCGAGGCGATGCTCATGTTGAAGAAGGTCAACGGCGGTCTGGATACGTGGACCACGCTCGGATCGAACCTCATCACCACGCGCGCGCGGTTGGACCAACTGGTCGGGCGCATGGACGACCTGGCCACCGGCGTTCAGGCGGGCAAGGGCACGGTCGGCAAGCTGCTCACCGACACCGCGGTTGTGGACGAGGCGCAAAAGCTCCTCGCGCGGGCCAGCGAGGCGATGAGCGAATTGCAGGGTGTGGTGACGAACCTGAATGTCGCGGTGAAGAATGTTCGCAACGGCACGGCGCGCCTGCCGGAAATCACCGGGGCCGTGGCCGACGAAGCGAAGGACCTGCCCGGACTGGTCCTGCAAACGCAGACCTCGATGCGCGAGCTAGAGCGGTTGATTGAAGCCATGCAACGGCATTGGCTCTTGCGCAAATACGTGAATAAGACGAATCCGCCGTCCCTCAATCCGCTGTCCGAACCCGCCGTGCCGGAAAAGAAACCGGTCAAAATGCTCCGTTCGCCGGGGGATTCAATGCGATGAGCCTGCACGTACTTGGAAATCCAACCATAAAAGGAAACCTATGCTGATCAAGTTATCCACCGACAAAACCGTGAGTGAAGCTGCGGCTGCCATGCAGGGCGCCGTTCAGGCCAATCACTTTGGCGTCATGCAGGTTCACAACCTCAAAGAAACCATGACGAAGAAAGGCGTGGCGTTCGCGCTGCCATGCCGGATCTCCATTTACGAGGAAGGCGGCAAAACCACTCTGGCAACGTTGAAGCCAACCACTCTGCTTGCGATGTTCAACACTCTGCAACTGGCAGGAGTGGCGCAGGAAGTGGAGGACACGATGGTTAAGATCATGAAGGAAGCGGCGTCAGGTTGATTGGCTGGCGTTTGAATTTTCCGACGGTCAGGCATGTCCTCAACACACTTTGATCAACGCAAACCACAATAGCCATGCGCTCAAGAATCCTGCAGCTTGCCCTCAGCCTGATGCTTGGTAGCGTCCCAATCGCCTTCGCGCAAATCGACGGCGATCACCCAAATGGAATGCAGTTCGCCTCCAGCGGCTACAGGCTGGAAGGTGATTCCGCGAGTCGTTGCGTCAGTGTCGGCGAATTCACAAATCAGCACCTGGCGCTTTGTTCGGTCCCCGCGCCAAAGAGCGATGCAGACCCCGGGCTCAGCTACTCGATGCCTCCCAGCGAGGAAAGGGGAATGGCAGAGTTAAGGCAGCCAAGCCTCACCAGCAGTGGCCAGCTTGCGGACCCGGCTCTTACCGCCTCCCCGCGGGGCTGGCGGATTGGCGGGGCCGGGGTGCTGAACTACACGGCACGCAACCAGCGCTGGCGCTTCGTGGTTGGCTATGCGCCGGACTTTGGCGTGCTGCTTGAGAAATTCGGTGACGCACACTCTTTCAGCCTGGCCTGGCAGTACAGCCTGGGGAAACACAAACCCGCAAGCTGGTCGGGAGTCAAAACCGGTTCCGAGTCTATACGCCGTTCAGCTCCCCGCTAAGACCGCCGCCAAGCTTGGTTGGGAGCCGAAGCGGAATAGCTTCCGCG
>JALOTT010000189.1:7363-11275 GCA_025457745.1 Verrucomicrobiota bacterium | reverse complement strand
AACACTGTTGAAACGGGCGTTGCAGGACGCGACGCGAGCGCCTCTTCGCTCCTGTTGAGCCTTCTTCCACGGGCGGTTCGAGAACTCGTCAGCCTAGCCATATTTATCGGCTCCGCAGCCACCGCCGCATCCGCCAGGTTGCCCAACCACAACCAAAAAATGAAGCATAGTGGGCTGCCCACGCCCAGAATCCAGCCTTCAGCAACGGCATGTACCGCTAAAAAAGCACCGATGCCCATCAGTTCGGCCAGCCGCTCGCGTGGGATCTGCGCAGACTTCGCTTTGACCAGAAGCCCCAACTGAATCACCAGGCAAGCGAGTGCTGCGGCCCCCGCCCCGCCGGTCATCGAGAGCAAAGCCAGGTAAGAAGATCCGGGCTCAACGTTGACCATGCCTTCTTCATCAACCGCCTGTCCCGCCCCTTCAGCCATGCCCACCCCAACGCCAAAAAACGGATGGGTCTTGAATTCCTGCAACCGATCCCGCCACAAATCCTCCCGTGAGTTCACGAGACCTTTTTCAGATAACTTGCGGGTCATTTCGTTCAGCACGCTGTCGCTTTCAAACGGCAAGCGTCCAAAGAAATGGGCGGACACCAGCACTACCACGGCCAGCCAGGCGAAGTGGGACAACCTGAACCTACCAAGCAGAACCGCCGCTATCGCAACGGCCAAGGCCCCCACTGCCACCCTTGACCCCGACGCCATACAAGGCACCACACACAACGCTGCAAGGCTGGCCCATTTAACGGATTTGCGGGTAATGGCGAAGTTAAGAGCATAAACCGCCCCCATGCCGGCCATCGGTCCCACAAGCATGGAATGCATCATGACCCCTGTGAAGTCACCAAACCCAAGCACCGGCAGGCGAAGGAAGAACCAGCCGGCGGAAACCACCCCAACTGCCAGCAACCACAAACGCATCGTGCGCCATGCCGAGGCCCGCAATTGGCGGGCGGCCTCACTCGACACGCCCGGGCCAGCCACCATCACGAGTAAAGCCCATCCCGCCCACTTGGGCAACGATTGCTCCGGGAGAAGCGACATGGCTGAGCCCACCAAAGCCGCTACGACGAGCAGCAAACCCAAGGGCATTACGGTTGTCCGCCTGCCGATGGCCAAAACCAGCCCACAGCCGATCAGTACGGCGTAGTTGACCGGTTTCCAAATTGCCTCAGGAATGACCGGCCACAATATCAAGATGGAATTGCGCAACATGTACGGGGCTGCCAGCAAAATCCCAAACAGACCGCTCACCATCGTAATGGCGTGCCACTGCGGCGAGGCATGCTCAGGAGCGATTGCCTCCGCCCGCCTGCTTGCGGGCTTGCGTCTCACCGCCCACCTCCTTTCAGAAGCGCGCCGTTGAGTTTTCGAACACAGGCAGCCCAAGTGTATTGCCCGGCCCGATCATGACCGCGCTGGATGTATTCAGCCGCCAGCCCGCTATTCGCCATTAGCTCCCGAATGGCTTCGACCGCTTCTTCAGGGCTGTCGGGCGAAACGTACAGTCCCGCATCCCTCACAATCTCGGGCACCGCCGTCGAGCGGCAGGTGATGACGGGCGTTCCAGCGGCCATTGCCTCGGCGGCGGCGATGCCGAAAGTCTCATACCGCGTCGGAAAGAGCAAAGCCACGGCATCCCGCATGTAATGCGCCAATCGTTCCGATTCCAGATAGCCAAGCAGCACCAAGTTTGGCAATTGAGCAGCCTTCGCCTTTAGCTGATCTGAGTGCTGACAGCCGGCCACTAAAACCCGCAGATCGCGGGCTTGTTTGTTCAAAAGAGAGGCGACCTCAACCATTCTGTCTCCGCCGTCGAGGTAATTAAGCCCCCCAACACAAAGGACAAATGGTCGGTCGGGCGGCTCACCCGAACAACCGCGCGACGCTTGAGCCACCCGAAAGAATTCCGATTCCACCCCATTCCCAACCACACAAATCTTCTCCGGCTCAACGTTAAACCAGTCCACCACCTGCGCCTTCAAAAATTTCGAAACCGTGAGCACCAGGTCGGCCTGCCGGAGCGCGCGGGTGTAAGAGGTGCGGCTCCGCATGCGGTTCAGATACCCGGCAAGCCCGCGCGACCTCGGCATGTGCGGGTCCAGTTGATGCGCCCCGTGAATGGTCACGGCGACTCTGACATTACGGATGGGGATATAATCATTTTTAGGGCAGTAAACCCAGTCCGGATTTCCACACCAACGATCAGCAACCGGGTGGCCGGTGGCCGTCCAGACCGCCTCGGCAAGCTTCCACGGCAACGGCAACTCATGAACTTGCGCGAACGAGAGCGGGCCAAAGTTCCGGATTTGATCATGTGCTGCCAGTGCGGTCACTTTGTTCCCATTGATTCGGCTCAGACCCTGCACCATCTGAATGATATGTTTGCCAACACCAGTGAGGGCTGGATAGGTGACGAAGCGGAAATCCGTGAAAACGCAGATGTTCATGAGTGTGCACTCACTACCTGCAGCTTGTTGAGCGAGCGTAAATGCTTGGCCACCAACTCACGGATGGCCGCACAGAAATGCTCCGGCTTGAACGCCGCGCCCCGCCGCACCATCGCAGCGTGCAGTTCTGCCTGGCGCGACTTGGACCTCAACACGGCATCAATCCTCACCACGGCATCTTGGACGTCTTGGTAAATGAGCGCCTCTTCCTGAACCACCTCGGGCTGCGCTCCATCTCGCGGGACAAACGGCACAATTCCGGCTCTCATCATTTCGGCTGTCGCGATGCCGAATGCCTCCCGGTCGCAGGCGCTGATGCCAAACCGACAGCGGCTGAGCAAAGCCGCTTTCCTCTCCCCGTAAACAGCACGCTGCAGCACGATCCAATGCCTTTGCGCTTCGCAGAGCGCTTCGATCTGCCGTGCGTATGGCGTTTTGTCGAAAGCACCCACGAGGTGCAGGCGGATGGCGTGTCCCAAGGCGCGGACCTGCTCCAGTGTGGCAATAACCAGTTCAATCTTCTTCACCGGCGAAATCCGGCCCAAGCAAATGAACGCGTTTTCCCTCGCGTCCCACGGCACGTCCGGAAAATCTCCGGGAACCGCCGGGTAAATCACCACGGGCGGCTGTTTGCAGAATTCAGCGGAGAGTTGTGCGGTCCACTGCGAGTTGGCAACAAAAAGGTCGTGCAGTACAGGGGGGCGACCCGATCTTCCTCCCAGCAGTTCGCCCAGATGCGAATAGGCATTGTCCCAGCGAACGTGATCAAACCATTTTTTTTGAGACTTCCGCAATCGCAGAGCACGGTGCCACGCGACGTCAGAAAGAAAATGCACGGCAGGGACGCCCCAGTCAACGACCCGTGACGCCGTGATGCAAAGGTCATACGGCGGCGCGATACGACGGCAATAGCGTAAGAACAGGCCATGCCACAGCGCGCCGCCAGTCGTGCGTTTTAAAAGGGTGTGCGCCGGAAGCCGGACTTGTCCAAGTTGCTCTCCTGTGACGTGTGTACCCGCACAATGGTTCAAGTCGTCTAAATCCCATCCGCCCCGGGTGACGAAATCCACCTGGTAGTCATCACGGAGTGCTTGGAGAAGCCACATGGCCGCGATTTCCGCACCACCGCGGCCCCAAAGGGAATGTCCAACAAGAATGCGTTTTTTTTCTAGCATCGGGGAATCGGCCATGAAAGACGGTGCTATTCTGCAGGCTGCTTGGCGTCCGTTGGGCTGTCCCCATTGCCGGCACTGGCGGCAGGAGGCGTCCTTGTTCTGGAAAAACCAGCCTGACGGATGGTGCTTTCTTTGGTCGCCTGCGAAAAGGTGACCAGTCTTTCCTCCTTGAAAAAAGCCCGTGCCCGCCGCAGCAACATGGTGTGGGATGTGTGTGTGTCATCCGGTTTGCCGAGATCAAATAACAGGAGGCGGCCATCAAGCGTCGCGGGCGGGCCGCTGCCG
>JALOTT010000189.1:0-7338 GCA_025457745.1 Verrucomicrobiota bacterium | reverse complement strand
GCGTGTACCCCATGCGTGTGCCAAGATGTTGTTGCCGTCATGCAGGACAAGGAAGAACGCATTTTCTTTGTACCGCCGGTAATGTTGTCTGTACACCGGCATACCGTGCTTCCGGCTGAAATCCACAAACGTGCCATACGTGTCAAAGCAGGAAAGTTGGTGGTGGCTTCCTTCGAATGCCGCCCCCTCGGCCTCATACCAGCGGGTTGGGGAAATGCGTTTTCCCACGGACTTCTTGATGCGCGCCGCACGCTCTCGGATCCTGCCCAGCAGCGCCTTTATCGCAGCCGGGCGGCCATGCAACCTCAGGAGTTGGACCAGTTTCCCTTTTCCGGAAACCGGAAATAGAACGTTGTGAATGATCCGGGATGTATTGGCGTAAGATTCTTTGTATTCCTCGCTGCCGAGGCCAAAGTCCAAGTACCGCAAGCCGGCGTCGTGACAATACTGAGCCGTTGCGTACAGAACCAGCTTCAGCGGGGAAATGTCCAAATACTTCACATTGACGACAGGGGTGTGGAAGATCAACAGGTCGCCATAGACCATGCCGTAGTGGCATGCCAGGATCTCGCCGTTGCCGGAGACGGACGTCAGGATTTTGTTGGCGGGGTGGCACAGGTATTCCTCCACGCGTCGCGGGTTGTCAAACGCGCTGGGCTGCCCATCGAAGTGCCAACGTTCCCGGTGGAGGCGAGCGAGCGCTTCGACCTGAGTCCGGCTAATGGTTCCAACAGTCGTTTCCGCATGGAATCCAGGCAGCCGGGCGGCCCGCTTCCATTCGCGTTGACCGTTTTTCTTTTCCATGGTCTGCCGCCAGCCTGTGCCCGAACGTGCTGCATCGAAGATGCATACGGGAAACGACGAAAGGTATGCACTGGGAATGAGATCCGCATCATGTGGGATAAGCAGGTTGCCGAGATCCGCGACATCCGCCCCGCAGACCTGCGCATCAAGCCGGATCTGTTCCAGTAGATGGGCGAACGCATACCGGTCAGACGCGTAAAGCCGGGTGTAGTCATGAACATGCCCGCCAAACAGTTTGTATGCCCTGGCGCGGACGCCGTGGATGGAAATGCCCGTAAGGCAGCAGAGAGCCATGCCTACGAGCCGGGTATCATCATGAATTTTCACCACGCGCAGTTCCGGCTTGCAGACATTCGCCAGCTCGCGCAGTTCGGCGACGGATGGATGCGGAAGTGGCGCGGCGCTAATAGTCCCTTCAATGCCGAGACACTCGTCGTCAATGAATGATTGGATGGTTGTCCGCAGCGTCACGTCGTTTTCCATTTCGGAAACAATCGCCGGTGGTGCAGGAAACATTGAGCGCCGGAGAGGATATAGGCCAGATGGATCTTGTTTGCTGTGAAGGGCAATCCAATGCGAGGCACAAAATGCGGACTGTAGCAACGGTCATTCGGCATTGAGAAATAGGTGTTAGCCAAGGCATGCGTGAACCCGTGTCTCGCCGTCAGTTCGATTTCCCGTTGCGAAACCTCGCGTGTCCCTCCGAATGGATAGCAGAACACGGCACAGTTGAAGATCCCACCGATTTCTTTGGCACATTCCCGGATTTCGTTCTCAGCTTCGTCAGCGGCCAACGAGGCGAGCGGGAGGTGGCTCTGGGAATGGGCCCCAATGTAGTGCCCATATGCTTTCATCTCGGCCAAAGCGGGAGCCGGAATGCCGGAAAATCGAAGGGCGTAGCGTGATGCATCCAGCCCTTTTCTCAGTTCCGCATAGGGCCGGCATCGGTCAAAACTGTCACGAAGATGTTGCCCAAAGCAGGGATCGTGGACGATGAATTGCTGATAGAGTTGCCGCCAGCACTGCCGCCGGTCGTTTTCGCTCCAAATCTCAAGGAGAATTGGATCTCGGTTGCCATGAACGCGCAGTTCATAGTTGCCGAATTCAACATAGCTCAACCAGAACAAAAGCTCATCTATAAGCAACGGTTCCTTTCCTCGCAACATGTCCAACGTGCAAAAGAAGTAGGCCCGCACCTGGAATTTCTTCAAAATCGGGTGCGCAACAGCATATTGATTGAGGTAGCCATCATCGAAAGTAAAGGTGACTTCCCCTGCGTCATCCAGGTTGATTCCGCAAAGGAACTTTGATTTTATGTAAGCAAGCTGTGCGCGGAACACTGATTCGGTATGAGAGATTCCTTTAAGTTCGTGCAAAAGCCCGCTGAATTGTGTGTCTGGAAAGACGTTGTGATAAGTAAGAACACGTTTCCTGCGCCTGTTTAAGAAAAAGAAAAAGTGGTTGATTCCAACTACTTGAAACAAGCAGGCAATGATTAGATCTCGAAAGCACCCCGGGTAGTTGCGCACGCCTTGCCAGCAACGGGAGGTGCGTCGCATTATACTCCAGACAAGCCGCACAAACATCGTATGTATGAAGGCCACATAAAGCACTGTGCCCGCATACTGCCTCATTTTGCCCAACTGCTCGAATCCCTCTCGGAATCGCTTGCGGCTGAACAGGACGGCCAACGTATCCAACCTGCAACGGACAGCTAAGATTTTTGCCGACGTTCCAAGCTTAGGCGGCATTCGATGGGCAAAACGCGTATGGGTTTCAATCAGATTTGACGTTTCACGGAGAGGGAAATCTGTCGTCGAGGCCGTCGCTCCCAACTCCGTGTGATAGACGGCGAGAACACGAGGGATGAACGCAATTTTGCTTACGCACGCAAGGCGAAACCACGTGTCCCAGTCTTCTCCGCCTTTAATCCCAACCGGGAACAATCCGGCCTCCAGAATGGCGCGTCTTTTGATGACAACGGAAGAGCTGCTTATTCCGGTGCTGTTTCTCAACCAAAAGGCGAAGTAGTTTTCGATGATGCGGGGTGTTTCGTCCTTGCTCCTGAGGGTCACAAACCCGTTCTGGTTCCGCCTGTTGGTGAAGAACGTCTCAATCTCCGGGAATCTTGCCAGCGTCGCCAGCCATTCCGCCAGGAACGTGGACTCCCATTCGTCATCGGCGTCCAAAAGGGCTACCCACTCATATTTAGCCTGGAGAATTCCGTTGTTCCGCGCGGCGCTGGCCCCCTGATTGGGCTGTTGAATCAGGCGAATCCTCACGTCGCCAATAGACCGGACAACGTCGCAACTATTGTCGCTACTCCCGTCATCCACCACAACGATTTCAAAATTTTGAAACGTTTGCTTCAGGGCGGAGCGAATCGCCCGCGCGACATATGGAGCCTTGTTGTAAACGGGAATAATGACAGATACCATGGGGAACTGCTTTCCGTATGAAACTCTCTAGTCCGAGTGGTTCAGCCCCTGGTTTCTTACGAAACGCCTGGCCTTCCGCACGATTGTCGCAGCATAGGTGCGCAACAGACTCCGCATGCGCCGGAACAATGTGGGCGAAGGCGTGAATTTCTTCTGGGCCGCCGCAAAACCCTGTTCTCTCATCGTCTCAAAAAAGCGGTCTCGATCCTTGGCGGCGGCTACTGGCTGTATGAGGCAAGAGTTGCTGGCAATGGCTGCTGCCAGCGAGCACGGGGAGGAGAAGAGCTTTTTCCTGCATAGCTCAAAAAACGCTTTACCTCTTGTGCTGTTGATAAGAAGCAGGGATGTGCCGCGGTCGTCATCCAGCTCTGGACGGCTGCCGCCGATGCCCCAAAAATCGCCCAAGGTGATGTCCGCAACGCGCGGGATGCACGAGAACTGGCATGCATGGCACGAGGGCCGGAGATAAAGGTCGCGCAAGAAACCAATCAGGAACGGGTCTTCTGTGAGCGCTTGTTCATGCCTTTCCCCGTTCACGAACGCAACGCTCATGCTGAATTTTTTCCATCCAAGGCGTTTATTGCGGAAGGATACCGTTTCGGTCTTCGGGTGATGGCGCTGCGCGGCGAGTTCTGCGAGATAGGATTGGAAAACTTTCGGTGAGGGGACGCCGTGGCAGACCAAATCACAAGTCACAAGTGTTTCATATTCTTTGTCCAAGTAATTCTTAAGCCCCGCAATTTGGCAGGGAGTCCCCACAAACAACACCCACGCTTTGCTCTTGAGGGCGGTTTTCGCCTGACAGTAGGCGTCACCCATTCTACTTTGCAGATACTTGGAGCCGCGTGTCCGGCCCAACTCATCCTTGGTTGTCGCTGCACGGTGAACCAGAACAAAGTCCTGATCGAATACGGCGCCAAAGACAAGTCCTTTCTTTGACAACACCTCTTCGGCCAATGCCGTGAACACGCCGCCGGACGAACTCTGGCGGCGCACTTCCGAATCAAGATGCCATGCGGCCAGAACTTCTGGGGCCGGCAACGGGTCGGGAAGGCGCGAGAGGTTGGCGGCAGGGCAGACATGGATGCATCGGTCGCAGCCCGTGCAAAAGGACGCTTCGATTCGGGGATACGAAAAACCCTCCTCGTCGTCCGTCATCACAATGGCATCCTTTGGACAAACGTTCGCACAGGCCCAGCAACCGTAACATTTCCTTTTGTTGCCATCTATGGGAAGCAGGGGTAAGGCTGCCGGTGTGGATTGCGGGCTGGGCATAAAGAAATAAGTCTTGAGAGGAGTTACGCCATGGCGGCTTTGAAAGCGCAATGGGATTAATGTCCTTGCATAGTGCGGGCGATTCGCTCAAGGGCGGCAGTCGCCAACCGTTTCTGTTCCGGGATGATTTGTTCAATTTCACGGGTCAAATCGCAATGGCGGGCGAGCACGTAATCCACCCGTTCCATGACTTGCCGGCAAATGGCCCCGTCCATCCACGCTTGAGGCCGGCGCGCATCAATCACCAGATCGGAACGCTTCAGGTTCTGCCCGATCACGCCCTCATATTTTTTGCTATAAGCGAGCGCGATGGCCGGCTTCCCCATCTGAAATGTGGAAATTGCGGCGTGCATGCGCCCTGTGACGGTGAGGAGACCGTTCCCGAGCACCAAGCGTGCCCGTGTGGGGAAGATTTTGTCCGTAATGCAGATTAGCTTCGCCTTGAGGGCATCATCAAGGGCTCCAGAGACCTCCCGGATCAATGATCCCTCGTCCCCTTGACTACGGCCAAAGGTATGCGCCAGCAAGCAGATTTTCTTGTCCGCCAGCGGAGGATGTTTGGCCAGTGATGTGATGATGTCTTTCCATCTTAGGAGATAAATCTGCCGGTCTTGGACATACTGATCGTGCAGCGCGGAAACAACTATTGTAATGTATTTGTCCTTCTGCAGGCCGTATCGCTCGCTCAATTCAATCCACAAGGGCATCTCGTGTTGCCGGGGCAGATCTAGGAAGGCCAGGTCGGCGCTGGGGTGGACGTTTTTCCTTAGCTTAAATTCAGCAGCCAGATAGTTCACGGTCCATGCATCACGGGCGAAAATGTGACAACGCCGCATCAAATACCGGAAAATAAGGCGGTTCTTCCAGTAGTTGAACGGGCCGATGCTTTGGCCAAGCAGGAACATGGGGCGAAAAAAAGACCAAGAGGCATAGCGCATGAGGCTTCGCCACATAAGACGGCAGCTGTAATATTCGCTCAGATTGTCTCCGCCAAGGAAAATGATTCCATCGTAGTCCAAAATGTTATGAGAAGAGAGTAGAAGCCTTTTTATCTTGTTTGAAAATGAGGTGGGGATCAACCGGGGGCACCGCTCTAAGGGAAAATTGGATTCAAATACTTCGTCTAAAAAAGCACCGATCTCGAATTTTTCCGACAAATCTGCATAAAAGTTAACATCATGTTTCATGATTCTTCTGAGATGAAACATGGAATTAATTCCCATCATTCCAACGCCATAGTTGTTCATCGAGTCAAAAAAAAGTACGAGCACTTTCTTCATGCGCGAATCTTCGCTTTAGGGACGCGGTTATGCGTGGAAGTGGCGTATGCTGGACCAAAGGCCGTGCAGTGAACACTTGAGTTTTTCAATTCTATCGGCCGGTTTTGCGCTGGTGAACGCCAGCTGTTCGTCCAAGGTTTCATTCCCGGAAAGTTGGATGGGGTTTCCGACAGCGGAACCCAATGATGAATAATAGTCGTCGAACTGTGAAGCGCCTCCTACCGAATGGCATTTCCATATTGCCCGACACAAAAGGTATTGTATGCGTGCGGGGCTGTTCGTCAGCGGCTAGGTACCTGGGGGATGGTTTATGTGCATCTACCGATTACTGACAAACGGGAAGTCAAACTATGCTTTGGAAGCCCAAAGCATTTCTCCTTTTCTAATCACTGCAAAACCATGTTTTTCAAGCAATTCTGAAATTTGGGATGGGTCTCGATGCTCAGTCTTGTGCGTTTCCATCGATACCCGGTCAATCCTTCTCCAAAGTTCAGCAGGTATTCCCCCAAAAAACTCATACTCCGCCCCCTCAATATCAACCTTCAGGAAATCACAGCGCTTCACTTGTCCACGCTCAAATATTTCAGACAATGTAATCCCAGCCACCGTCTCGCTTTCAATGCGAGGCTGCCTCGATGATTCCGGAGGTATTTCATAACCCGCTTTGACCTCACCAGACTTTGAGTGCCATAGAGATATTGTGACTTTGTCACCGGCTTTGCCCGAGGCAGCGCCATGTAATAATATAACGTTATGCAGACCGTTCTTACGGGCGTTCTCCCTCAGCGTGTCAACATAATGCGAAACAGGCTCGACAGCGACCACATGCACGTTTTTGCCTGCCTTTGCCGCTTTGCAGGTGAACAAACCCATGTTTGCGCCGATATCCACCACCGTCCAACCGTCTTTAATCGCAAAATGGCTGTTGGGTTCGTAAACTCTGTTCAGAAATATCTCTCGGAACAGAATCCGCCACCCGCCATACCCACCGCGCGCAATGGCGAGTTCCAAGCCACTACGAAAGCGAAGAACCGGCGTTTCCTTAATCTGTTCGCCTCGCCTTTCCCGCAGAGTTCCGCTCACCAAATCTTTCCAATTCTTGAGTAGTATGGCACTGCCAATAACTAGGCGGCATTTACTCCAAAAAGCGACTGCTATGAGTTTTGTGTTCATTTTAAGCTGCATGGATCGTCAACATTGGCTATTCCTCATCGCGACCGGCATGTCTCGGCGGAGGCCAATTTGAAGTATGGAATGCGTACCCGTCCGGTCTCAGCTACGCATTGCATACGTGGTTATATGTGAGTATCGGAAGGTCAAATAGCTTTGTCTTCACAAGCACAACGGCAGATTGTCTCACGCTGGACTTTCAACTGGCAGGAGGACCACGTTGCCAAGCACAATGGCTTCAATATCCTTGGGGTCCAGGCGGCGACCTGGACTACCATCGGCGCAAAGCTCATAAGGCGCATAACCCATCGTCGTCATTTCCGCGAAAAGGGTTTCTGGTGTGAGCCCCACTGAGCGCAGGTTCCTGGGGC
>JALOTT010000188.1 GCA_025457745.1 Verrucomicrobiota bacterium | reverse complement strand
TTTAAATAAAACTGTATCCACGCAGACATCCATTTTATGCCCATGTATCAGATGAAAACTCAAACAAAGTGGCCACGAGTCCATTGAAAGTGCTCTAAAGCCGCCGGATTTCGTCCCACAATGGTTCCAAGTCCGCGTCGGCCAGGGCCATTTGCTTGATTTTCTCCTTGCCGCCGATTTTCAGCGCCCGTTTGAGCCAGACGCGCGCCTCGTCGAGTTGCCGCATCTGGCACGCGTAGCAGGAGAGGTTGTAGGGAATGGTCGGTTCCTTTGGAAACTTTTCCGCCGCTGGTGCCAGCGCTTCCCAGGCTTTTTCCAGTCCCCCTTCAGGTGCGCGTCGCAGCGCATAAGCGTGATGCAGCCAGCCGTCGGCGCGGTCGGGGGCGTCAGAAAGCAGCTTGCGCGCGACTTCGAGTGCGGCGGTCCATTGCCGTTCCTCCGCGTAAATCGTCCAACGCGCTTCGAGCACGTCAGGGTGTCGTTGGTGCGCGGGTGAAATGAGTTTTAATTCCACTTTGGCGTCCTCGCGCAGACCCAATCCCAGCCAGCCGATGGCGGCGTTCAAATGGTGCGAATCCGGTGGTTCGAGTCGTTGCACGTTGACAGTTTAATTCTGTAATCTGTTTGGCGCAAGGATCGCAATTCTTCATGTTTTTTTCTCCGTGCCGGTTTATGCTTGTCCCGCGATGCGTATCACTGGCGGTCATGCCGCACGACGGATTTTGAAAGTGCCGAAAGGCCTGGCCGTGCGGCCCACGCCCGACCTCGTCAAGCAGGCGGTCTTCAACAGCCTCGGCGCGCGGGTGATCGGCGCGCGGGTGCTGGAACTATTCGCCGGCAGCGGCGCGTTGAGCCTCGAATGTTTGAGCCGCGGAGCGATGTCGGCCCTGTGCGTGGAGAAATCGCCCAGGCATGCCGAGTTTATCCGGCGCAACGCGGGTGTGACCAGTCAGTCGGTGGCCGCGCTCGAAGTTCGAGTGCAGGATGTTTTCGCCGCGCTGACTCAATTGGCCGAGGCAGGGCGAGAATTCGATTTGATTCTGGCCGACCCGCCTTACGGCGAGAAAAACGTGGGCCGCCGCTCGACTTCGTTCGCCCAGCTTTTGCTCGACGATTCCAAATTGCCGAAATTACTCGCGCCGGGTGGACGATTCATTCTCGGCCACGCGCGCCGCGATTCGCTTGAGATTCCCAGTCCTTGGCGTGAGGTTAAGATGTTGAAGCACGGCGACAGCGTGATGCACTTCCTCGAATCGTGAAGCCACAATGGGGCCGGCTTTCTGTGAAATTTCCACCCCGGTTGACTTTTCCCCGTTCCCGTCCGTTTTTATTCCACTGAAACCAACCGGCAACCCGACAACGCCACGTTTTGGTCGTTCAAGCCTTTGCAATGTCCTTCGACCACAACTTTTTGCCCCACGCGGGCGAGGGTGGAGCGCGCCCCCGCACTCGTGCTGCCAACCAGTTCCTCGCCGTGTCTTGCTGTGAACACCGCGCTCAAGTTCTCCGGTGGTGCTATTCGACAGAGCACCTTCCATTTGCGCTCCGTAGTCTGAAGCAAAATGACGTAGAGGCGAACAAACGGCGGTTTCTCAAATCCGACAATCTCGCCTTGCACGCGGATGCGCTGCGCTTCGTAACGCTTCGCCGCGGAAGTCGCGTCCGCCCGATAGTGGTTCATCAAATCCATCGCTTCCACCACGTCGCCCTTCTTCCACGGCGGGAGCGAGGCCAAGGGCGGCGTATCGTGCGCGATGACCGGCTCGGCGCTGGCCGCGGCCGTAACTGCGGCGGCGGCTTTGGTTTCGGCGGCTTGCTTCGCCTTCTGCAATTGCTCCGCCTCGCCCTTGAGTCTTTCCTTCTCGTTTTCCAACCGGGCCTTCTCTCCGCGCGTCTTGTTCAATTCGCCGGTCAAGTTTTCCAGTTCCTTTTCCTTGCGCTCCAGTTCTTGGAGTCGCGCCTTGGGAATGGTTGGCATGTCCTCCACGGGCGCGCCCACAACTTGCGTCGCAAGTGCAAGCAACAGCGGCGTCAGACTTAAAAATTTTGTTTTTTTCATTTTTCCTTCCTTCACTGCACGGGCGCGGGAATGAAAATCTTCTGCCCCACCCTGAGGCTGTTCGGTTTCAAGCCCGGGTTGGCTTTCAAAATCTGCTCGGTGGTGATTTTGATTCCCTTCTCCCGGTAGGCCAAGGCGATGGTGGAGGGCGTGTCGCCGCTTTGAATGACATGCTCGAAGCCTTTTTCCGGGCCGCTGGCGACGCCGGGTTTTTCCACCGGCTCTGTAGTTGTTTTCGGCGTTTTTCTTTCTGTTCGCGTTCCGGCGCTGGCTTTGCCCAACTTCTCGATTTCTTTCAAAATCTTTTCGTTGTCAGTGACGCGCTTCTGGTCAATTTCCTGAAGTTTCCCGGCCAACTGGCGAAGGTCTTCCTGGCTGGCGAAGTTGCCGGTTGGTTTCGCCGTCTGTTCCCGCAAGCTCTCAATTTCCTTGGCCTGCGCGGCGAGGCGCTTCTGTTGTTCGGCCTGCGCTGCCAGCAAATCCTCGACGTGCGCGTTCAACTTGTTCAGCCGCTCCTCCACCGCCGCGTCCTGCGCTCGCAGGACTGGCGGAACGATAAGCCCGAGGCCGACAAGAAAAATCAGAATCCGTTTCATACGCCGACAATAAGAGCAGGCGACTCCCCTATCAAGGCTCAAAGTTTCAGGGTCAATCCTTCTTGGATTCGCTCATGCCGGCGGCCCACTGGCGCAGCCAAACTCTCCAGCAGCGACCGACGGCCCGGCGGGACGGCGGTTCGCTGGAGCGCTCTTGGAGCGCACTGGTTAAGTTTCTTTCTGTTTGGCTTCAATCAAGCGATTACCCTTTGGCCAGTCAAAACACTGCTCGCAACATCGTTTACCACTCCGCCTCACCCCCCGCGAAATTGGTCCGGCCCCTGATTGTGAAGCCTCGTCTCCAAGCGCAACTTCTTTTCAGTGCGTCGGGCAAATTACGGAGCACCTTCCGTAATGGTTTAACGCGCCCCCGCTTGCGTTATTAAACGAGAAGTGAGTGAATATACGGTGTTGAAGGCAAAGATAAGACATGCGGTAAAAAACGACGATGGCCGGGTCGTAAGACACTCATAAGATGACACTGACGGGACCATTTGTTTTGGGGTTTTTCGAGGCCGGACCGCGCATTGCGCAGCTGCGGCAAACGGATGCAGGCAGATTTTTAACCGGTTGTCATCGGGTTATCACCAAATTGATTCAGACATCCAGTCATGGAATTTGAAAATTTAGCCTGGTACTGCGCCCGGACAAAGCCGAAGCACGAACACATCGCGGCTGCGAATGTTCGAAAGCGTTTGAGTCTGGAGGTGTTTCATCCGCAGTTGCGGATTGAGCGGGTGACCCGGCGGGGAGTCGTGCGGGTCATCGAACCGCTTTTTCCCTGCTATATCTTCGTCCGCTGCGCCATCGAAGAGAAGCTGAACGAGATTCAGCGGACAAACGGAATCAGCAGCCTGGTGCATTTTGGAAACCGGATTCCCACGGTGGAAGATTCGGTGATTGGAGAATTGCAGGAATGTTTCGAGGCGGAGTCGCCCCTGACGCTCGACGACTGCCTCACGCCGGGGGATGAAGTGGTGGTGGGCGAGGGGGCATTTGCGGGGATGAGCGCGTTCGTTCTGCGGGTGTTGCCGGCCAGACAGCGAGTGCAGGTGTTGCTTGATGTCTTGGGCCGGCCGACCCCGGTGGAAGTGGATCGGAACTCCGTGGTGCTGGAAAGAGACAGTATCGCGCAACGCGCGCCGGTTTTGGCGTCGGCCAATTAGGTAGTGCCGATTTAGTTTGAAGTTGCAGGAAAAAGAAAATCTCTTGGCGAGGTCGCCGGGAGAGATGAAAGAAGTGAAATCAGGCGGGAATTTCCTGCGCCTGCAAGTGCGGAGCCTTCCCGCAAAGCGGGAACGGTTTGGCGGAATAATAGAATGCGTCATCAACTTGTAATTCAGAAATCTTGCGTTCGAAGCGCGGCGGGTGTCCGGCCGAGTTGCGGATTGCGGCGTGAGGAGGTTCTGACCACGCAGGAGGTTTCTGCCTCAAATCACCAGCGGATTGCTTTTCCATGAACTCGCCTCAAGCCACAAACAATTTAGGGGAAACGATGTCTCCCGACCGAACTCCGACGCGCGTTTGGAAACGCACGCTGGATATCACACTCATCGCATTGGCGCTTCCGTTGTTGCTGCCGGTGATGTTGGTGATAGCAGTCCTGATTTGGATTGTTTCCCCGGGGCCGGTTTTCTTCAGGCAGGAACGGGTCGGTTACCTGGGCCGACGATTCATGTGCTTCAAGTTCCGGACGATGGTTTTAGGGGCTGACCCGGCCGTTCACGAGGAACACCTGCACAATCTGTTGGAGTCGGACGCGCCGATGATCAAAAAGGATGCGGAAGGCGATCCGCGGGTGATCCCTCTGGGTTCGATCCTTCGTTCGTCCGGGCTGGATGAGCTGCCGCAGGTGATCAATGTGCTGCTTGGCGAAATGAGTCTGGTCGGGCCGCGCCCCTGTCTGCCCTTTGAATACGAAAAATACTTTCCGTGGCAGCGGGAGCGGTTCAATGCGGTGCCCGGCCTCACCGGCCTTTGGCAGGTCAGCGGAAAAAACCGGACTACTTTCATGGAGATGATCCAGTTGGACATCAAGTACGCGCGGACGAGAACCCTCTGGCTCGATCTCAAAATCATTTTCGAGACCATCCCGGCGCTGATCGTGCAAATGCGGGATGATCGGACGAGAAAGACGTCTCTGGTTCCGTCCGCCCAACCAAAGGCCGCCGGCTCGGCCCGGGCGGCCCGGCATCATTCCACGCCCGGGACGGCAACGGTTGACCCCGTCACGCCTTTCACTCGAGATTTTTTTTTAACAAGGACAGAAACAAGACCATGAACAGGAAATCGGAGGTATAATATGACGAAACAAATCAAAGTCGGAGTCGTGGGATGTGGCTATTGGGGCCCAAATCTGGTGCGCAATTTCAGGTCCGTTCCGGATTGCACGTTGAAAGCGATGTGCGATCTGGACGAACAGCGCCTGAAGCACCTTCGGTCGTTGTATCCCGAAGTGGAAGGCGGAACGGATTACGGTCACATGCTCAACGGCATAGGCCTCGACGCGGTGGTCATCGCCACCTCGGTCCGGTCGCATTACCCGCTGGCCAAGGCGAGCCTGCAGGCCGGCAAGCACACATTCATCGAAAAGCCGATGGCGGCCTCCGGTGCCGAGTGCGAGGAACTGATCGAAATTGCGCAAAAAAACGGATTGGTGCTGATGGTGGGACACACGTTTCTCTATTCGGCTCCGGTGAGAAAGATCAAAGAAATTGTGGACTCCGGCGAAATTGGTGAAATCCGGTACATCTCTGCCCGGCGACTGAATCTGGGGCTGTTTCAGAAGGATATCAACGTTGCCTGGGACCTGGCGCCGCACGATATATCCATCATTCAACACATCATGGGTGAACAGCCGGTGACGATCAACTGCCGGGGCACCGCCCACGTCACCCCGGGAGTGGAAGACGTAACCACCATGTGCCTTGCCTTCCCCGGGCAGAAAACCGCCGTCATCCAAAGCAGTTGGCTCGATCCCAGAAAGGTGAGAGAGATGACGATTGTCGGCAGCCGCCGGATGATCGTTTATGACGACATGGCGCCGCTGGAAAAAATCCGCATCTTCGACACACGGGTTGAACGGCCGCCGCATTACGACACGTTCGCGGAATTCCATTACTCTTACCACTACGGTGATGTGTCCATCCCCTACATCAAACAGGAGGAACCGCTGAAGGTCGAGTGCCAGCACTTCCTTGACTGCATCCGCACCGGGAACACCCCGTTGACGAGCGGCAAGCGCGGCTTGGAACTGGTTCAGATTCTGGAGGCGTCCTCGGAGTCCCTGAAACGCGGCGGTGGCCCGGTGGACCTTTCCTTCCGGCCGAACAGCAGCGTCCGGCAGAATGCGGGTGCCCGTCCCGTCCACCAGGCCCGCGATCTTTCGGTGAAGGTCATTGTGGAAGCTGTGCCGAATGCGGCTGCGCGAGCGCTGCCGAAGAAGGATGAACTTTCCCGTCAGCCCGGCCAGCCGGTCACAGTGGCGGCCGCCTGAAAATTCGCTGACCATGAGTTCATCACCATCGCCGTATCAAAAGATTGCTCCCGATGTCAAGCTGGGCCGGAACGTCCGCATCTACGATTTTACCAACCTCTACGGGTGTGAAATCGGCGATGACGTGAAGATCGGAGCGTTTGTTGAGATTCAAAAGGGCGCAAAAATCGGTCACCGCTGCAAAGTTTCCAGCCACACCTTCATCTGCGAAGGCGTGACGCTGGAGCAGGATGTGTTCGTGGGTCACAACGTGACCTTCATCAACGACCGTTACCCGCGCGCCACCAACGGCGCGGGGCAATTGCAGACGGAAGCGGATTGGCAGTGCGTCAAGACGCTGGTCAAACAGGGAGCGTCCATCGGTTCCGGGGCCACCCTGCTTTGTGGGATTACCGTGGGCGAACATGCGATGATCGGCGCGGGCAGCGTGGTGACCAGGGACGTGCCGCCCGGCGCCGTGGTGGCCGGCAATCCGGCCCGGGTGATCAAATCGCTTGTGCCGAAGGGCTGAGCGGGGTTAATATAAAATAGTGAAACGGGCATGGCTGGTGTGTTGAACACCGGAAATGCCTGTTATACCAATTACCTTTGATATTCGGTTAAGCTGGCGGCGCGGCAGCGCGTCCGCTGGCGATCACCGATTTTCACAGGAAGTTGGTATTTGTTTATTGATTTCCAATTGCACGAAGGCAAACACATGAACGAAGACGCCGAACATGAGGAGCAGGAGGGGAAGGCTGGAGGCCTTGCCCTGGACTACATCTACTTCATCCTCTTTCGGCATAAGTGGCTGATCATTCTTTTCACAGCAGTGGGCGTGTTGGGGACTGCAGCTGTGTTTCTGATCAAGCCGCCACGGTACCGCTCCGAGGTCAAGTTGTATATCCGCTACGTTGTGCAAGCCAAAGCGCTGGCACCGCAGGGGAAAGAGGATGCGCCCGCGAGGTCACTTGACGTACAAGGAGAGAGCATTCTCAACACTGAAGTAACGATTCTGAAGAGCCCGGATGTGGCCCAACAAGTGGCTGAGACGGTCGGGCCGGAAAAGATTCTGGCCAAATGGGGAGGGGGTACGAACCGTGATCAGGCAACTCGCCGGGTTCTAGATTATTTGGAGATCGTGGTGACCCCAAATAGCAGTGTGATTTCAGTTTTTTATGAGCATCCAGATCCTGAAGTTGCTCAGGAGGTGCTGCGCAAT
>JALOTT010000187.1 GCA_025457745.1 Verrucomicrobiota bacterium | reverse complement strand
TGAGAGAATCGAACCTTTCACGCGGAATTCTTTTTGGCTAAGCGTTGTTGCACGTTTATACAAATTTATTGTATATTCGCGCAGTGCGTGGCCAGGTCAAAATTGCGTCCTCCGTTCTCTTCGATGTTGCCGAGGTTCAATAATCATCGCGCAAGTGGACTGGGACGCCACACGATCATGAGTGCGGAATCTTCCAGCCGTATGACCATAAATGAGGGCAGTGGTGAAAAATGGCATATCGAGGAAGAGGGTTTGAGAGCGTGTTGAAAAAGTGGTTTCAAACTGCGGTTCCGCCCATAATTGTAGCATCAATCTTGAAAATCACGGGTGGTTCGCGGTGGAAATAAACATGAGGGTCCGATTCCCTTCACCCGCTCCAATCTTCAATTACCCGGTCATTTCTTCCACCAGCACCCCCACCTGAGGCCGACGGAATTTCGCCGGCATCTGAAGAAGTGAAGTGATGAAGCCGGTCAAACGATTGGCACAAATTTGACTTTGTCGCTGGCATTGGCTGCGCGAGCATGGAAGCAGGCGCAAGCGGGTAGCGGTTCGCGCGGGGGCATGCCTATATTTTGTTTTGACGTAATCCAGTCGCAACCATCACTCTGAGGCGCAGCCATGAAAACCCCGAAAACTTTCAAACGAAATCATCGAACTTCCCTGGCAGTCCACCTCGCGGTGGCTGGCGCCTTCTTGTCAGGCGTGAGCGTCCATGGGCCGCAAGGGATTGATCCTATCAAGCCCAAGCATGTTTATCCCGCCGGCGCCGCCAAGCTCGCTCCGAGTGAAACCGTGAATGGCCCGGCCCGGGTGCTCGATCTGAAAGGGCGTAAGGGTATTAATCCGACGCGCATTCATACCGGCGTCAAGATGGTGGGAGGCCACACCTGGATCGTGCGGTTGAAGTCGCTGCCACGGAACGCCGCCTGAAAACGAAGTTGAAACCAGAAACAATCAAAAACCAAACAACCACGAACAATTAATCGTCAAAGAAACACCAAAAACGGAGTCGCCATGAAACCAGCCACACCTCAAACCGAACAAACACCATCAACTCAACCCCGAAAAGCAGTTTTCGGAGGTTCCCATGCCATGAAAACTTCATTGTCTTCGCAGGGTCTTTCGATGTTGGGGCGGGTGACCTTCCGGTCGCTGAAATGTTCGCTGGGAGTTTCTTTGACTCTCCTTGGATTATTTTCTGCCCCGCTTCATGCGGCACAGCCAGTCGAGGCGTTTGCCGATTTCACCACCGGCAGATGGGCCGTGCCGCTGCTGCTGGGCGCAGCAGTTGACGCCACTGCCATGCCGGCGACTGTCCCTGCCGGCCCGCCGTTGTCCGGCGCGATTGCGCCGCCGCCGATTCTGGCCACGATGGAGTGCGTCGCGGACTGGCAACTGGCCCACCCCTCCAAACACAAGCCGACCGATTGGACGCAGGGGGCGGGCTACGCCGGCTTCATGGCACTGGCGGGCATTTCCGAGTCCCCCAAATACCGGGATGCCATGCTGGCGATGGGCGCGGCCAATCAATGGATGCTCGGCCGGCGGAAGTATCACGCGGATGACCACACGGTCGGTCAAATCTATTGTGAACTGTTTCTCCAGTACCGCGACCCGAAGATGATCGCCCCGATGCGCGCGCACTTTGACGACATCCTGGCGCATCCGCGTGAAGGTTCGCTGCAATTCAAGACTCCCGGCAATCAGGACCGCTGGTCCTGGTGCGATGCTCTCTTCATGTCGCCGCCCGCGTGGGCGCGACTGGCGGCGGCCACCGGTGATGCCCGCTATCTGGACTTTGCCGTCACCAACTGGTGGCGCACCTCGGATTATCTCTACGACCAGAAACATTGTCTCTACTTCCGCGACAGCACTTATTTCGAGCAGCGCGAGGCCAACGGGGAAAAAGTCTTCTGGGGTCGCGGCAACGGCTGGGTCATGGGCGGTCTCGTCCGGATGCTGCAATACTTGCCCAACAATCATCCCGACCGGGCGCGGTTCGTGAAACAATTTCAGGACATGGCGGCGTCGCTGTTGAAATGCCAGCAGAAGGACGGGCTGTGGCGTGCCAGTCTGCTTGACCCGGCAAGTTATCCGCTGAAGGAGACCAGCAGTTCGGGCTTCTACACTTACGCGCTGACTTGGGGCGTAAATCAGGGCTTGCTGGAGCGCGCGCAGTTTGAACCCGCCGTGCGCCGGGCGTGGGCCGCGCTGGTCACCTGCGTCCAACCGGATGGCAAACTGACGCACGTTCAGCCCATCGGGGCCGACCCGAAACACTTTGCCGAGGACGGCACGGAAGTTTACGGCGTGGGTGCGTTCCTGCTGGCGGGCAGCGAGATTTATCGCTTGGCCGTGCTGACGGACGCCAAACCCGTCCGCGTGCAGGTGAAAAATCCGGCGGTCTTCGCCCGCAGCACCGAGACCGTGGCGGTTTCCACCCGGCAGCTCCCGCAAGCGCCCGTTGTCCTGGACGGTCTGACCTCGCGGATTCTGGATTCCCAAGTCGTCGGGGAAGAATTGATGTTCCAGGTGGACCTCGTTTCCGGTGAGGTCCGCGAATATCTGATTTTGCCCCGCGCCGCGCTGCCCGCCGCGCCAACGCCGCTGGTGAAAACTTTTGCGCGGTTCGTGCCGGAGCGCATGGATGACTTCGCGTGGGAGAGCGACCGCATCGCCCACCGCATGTATGGCCCGGCATTGATCACCGGCGAGGGGACGATCAGCAGCGGCGTGGATGTGTGGGTGAAGCGCACCCGGAATCTCGTGCTGAACAAGTGGTACGAGTCCAAGGATTATCACAATGATCACGGCGAGGGAATGGACTGCTACAGCGTGAGCCACGGCAAAGTTCCCACGCGCGGCTGCGGCGGGCTGGGCATCTGGGACGGCCAGAAACTGGCCGTCTCGCAGAACTTCAAAACGCAGCGCGTCATCGCCACCGGGCCGGTGCGGAGCGTGTTTGAACTGACCTACGAATCGTGGGACGCCGCCGGGCGGAAAGTTTCCGAGGTGAAGCGGATGAGCATTGACGCCAACTCCAACTTCACCCGCGCGGAGAGTACCTTCACGGCGGATGGCAAGGCGCCGCTCACCGTGGGCGTGGGCATCGCCAAACGCGATGAGCGCGGTTCTTTGGCGCAGGTGGCGCTGGATTTGAAGGCCGGCTGGCTGACGTATTGGGAAGCGCCGACCGGCACGAACGGGAACACCGCCTGTGCGCTCGTCTTTCCCACTGGCGTCAAGGAGTTCACCAAGGACGAGGCCAATTTTCTGGCAATCGCCTCCGCCGCACCCGGCAAGCCGTTGGTTTATTATCTCGGCGCGGGCTGGAGCAAGAGCGGCGATTTCGCCGATGCGACCGCCTGGCAGAAATACGTCACCCATTTTGCCCAACGCCTCGCGGCGCCGCTGAAAGTGAAGCTCCATAAAAACTTCCTTAATTCATTAAATACCAACAAACTGCACCCATGAATTCGACCCTCTCGACCCCCGAAGCCATCCGCCGCCTGCCCCGCCCACAAGACGTGGCACGCCTGACCACGGCGGAACTGCGCGCCGCGTTCCAGCTCTCCGGCCTGTTTGTCCCCGGCGCAATCAAACTGCAATTCACCGACCTCGACCGCTTCGTGGTCGGCGGCGCGATGCCGACCGTGGCGGCGTTGAAGCTGGAGAACAGCCTGGAGACCGGGCGCAAATTTTTTCTCGAACGCCGCGAGCTGGGCGCCATCAACATCGGCGGCGCGGGCACGGTGACGGTGGACGGGAAAAATTTCGCCGTTGAAACCGAGGGCTGCATTTACATCGGCATGGGCGCGAAGGAAGTGCTGTTTGCCAGCCGCGACGCCAAGCAGCCGGCGAAGTATTTTATCCTGAGCTGCCCCGCGCACGCCACTCATCCGACCGTGACCGCAACGACGGCGGACGCCGCGACCATTCCGCTCGGCACGCCCGCCATGGCCAACCAGCGCGTCATCCGCCAATACATCCACGAGCGCGGCATCCAGAGTTGTCAGCTCGTCATGGGTTACACCGTGTTGGCCGAGGGCAGCGTGTGGAACACCTTCCCGCCGCACACGCACAACCGCCGCACGGAAATCTATTTCTATTTCAACCTCGGCGACCGCGTCCTCGCGCATTTCATGGGCGAGCCGACGGAGACGCGGCATCTCTTCATGCACGACGAGGAAGCCGTGCTGTCGCCCGGGTGGTCCATCCATTCGGGCTGCGGGCAGGGCAACTACAAATTCATCTGGGGCATGGCCGGCGAGAACCAGCGCTTCGACGACATGGACGCCGTGAAGCCGCTCGACTTGCGCTGAACGCCAATCAACCAAAAAAATCAATATGAATTCCAAACGATTTGAAAACAAAGTAGCCATCGTTACCGGCGCGTGCCGGGGCATCGGCCAGGCCATCGCGCTCGCCTTCGCCCGCGAGGGCGCTCACGCCGTCAGCATTTGCGTCGGCGATCCTGCCGACACCGCCGCGAAGATGAAGGCTCTCGGCGCGAAATTCACCGCCTACACCGAGGACTTCGGCAAGCTGACGCAAAAGCGCGCGGCGGAACTCATCGCGCAGGCCGTGAAAGACGCGGGTCGCATGGACGTGCTGGTGAACAATGCCGGCATCATCAAACGAGCGCCCATCGTGGATCATCCGGAGGTGGATTGGAACGCAGTGATCCAGATCAACCTCACCGCCCCGTTTCTGCTCACGCAGGCGGCGGCCAAATGGTGGCTCACCAGCGGCCGGGAAAAATCCCCGGCGGACGCGCGGCTCAAGGTGGTGAACATCGCTTCGATGCTGTCGTTCCAGGGCGGCATTCTCGTGCCCGGCTACACCGCGAGCAAGAGCGGCATCGCCGGCATCACCAAGGCGTTCGCCAACGAACTGGCCAAGGAACGCATGAACTTCAACGCCGTGGCCCCCGGCTATATCTCCACGGACAACACCAAGGCGCTCCGCGAGGACGCGAAGCGCAACGAGGCCATCCTTGCCCGCATTCCTGAAAATCGCTGGGGCTCGCCAGAGGACATCGCGGGCGCCATCTTGTTCCTGGCCTCGAAGGACGCCGACTATCTCAACGGCACCATCATGAACGTGGACGGCGGCTGGTTGGCGCGGTGATTTGTCCCGATGAAAGCAACGACCCTCAAACAAATCCGGCAGGCGCGCATCCTGCCGGTGGTGGTGATTGACGATGCGGTGGTCGCCTTGGACTTGGCGGATGCGCTGCTCGCCGCCGGGCTGAACGTAATCGAGATTACGTTCCGCACCTCCGCCGCCGCGGCGGCCATCGCGAAGATTGCCGCTGCCCGCCCGGACATGCTCGTGGGCGCCGGCACGTTGCTGACCGAGGACAATGTCCGTCGCGCCGTGGATGCTGGGGCACGCTTCGGCCTCGCGCCCGGCTTGAACGTCCGCACCGTGGGGGCCGCGCGCCGGGCCGGACTGGACTTTTCGCCCGGCATCACCACGCCGTCCGAGTTGGAGCAGGCGCTGCAACTGGAGTGTCCGTTGGTGAAGTTTTTCCCCGCCGAGCAGGCCGGCGGCGTGCCGATGCTCAAGGCGCTCGAAGGACCGTATCGGCATACGGGCGTTCAATTTATTCCCACCGGCGGCATCCATCTCAAGAACCTGGCGGATTACCTCACCCTCGAAAGCGTGGCGGCCATTGGCGGCTCGTGGTTCGTGGATAAAAAATTGATCACCGCCCGGGATTGGCGCGGCATCACCCGGTTGACGCAGGAGTCGTTGACCGCCGCCCGCGCTTGAAATTTTCAACATGAGCCAACTCCAGATCAAACCTGCCGGGTCGTGTCACTACGACGAACTTTCCCTCGGTGAAATCATGCTGCGCCTCGACCCCGGCGAGGGCCGCATCCGCATCGCGCGCGAATTCCGCGCCTGGGAAGGCGGCGGTGAATACAACGTGGCGCGCGGCCTGCGCCGCTGCTTCGGCCTGCGCACTGCCGTGGCTACTGCGTTCGCAGATAATGACGTGGGGCGGTTGCTCGAGGATTTCATCCTGCAAGGCGGCGTGGCCACCGAGTTCATCAAGTGGCTGCCATTTGACGGCGTCGGGCGCAACGTGCGCAACGGGCTGAACTTCACCGAGCGCGGTTTCGGCGTGCGCGGCGCGGTGGGCGTGTCGGATCGCGGCCTGAGCGCGGCCTCGCAACTGAAGCCCGGCGACTTTGATTGGGAGCATATTTTCGGAAAGCTCGGCGTGCGCTGGCTGCACACCGGCGGCATCTTCGTGGCGCTCAGCGATACCACGCCGCAACTCGTCATCGAGTGCGTCAAGGCCGCCAAGAAGCACGGCACGGTCGTCAGCTACGATTTGAACTACCGCCCGTCGCTTTGGAAATCCATCGGCGGCCAGAAACGCGCGCTGGAAGTGAACCGGGAAATCGCGAGGTATGTGGACGTGATGATCGGCAACGAGGAGGATTTCACCGCGTGCCTCGGCTTCCAGGTCGAAGGCGCGGATGAAAACCTGTTGCACATTGATGTGACGGCATTCAAGCGCATGATCGAGACGGCGGTGCAGGCGTATCCGAACTTCAAGGCCACCGCCACGACGCTTCGCGCGGCGAAGACCGCAACGATCAACGACTGGGCGGCAATTGCCTGGCATGACGGGAAGTTCTTCGAGAGCCGAAAGTACCCTGACTTAGAAATCCTGGATCGTGTCGGCGGTGGCGATAGTTTTGCATCCGGCTTCATCTATGGATTGATGACCACAGGCGACGCCCAGAAAGCCGTGGATTACGGCGCGGCTCACGGTGCATTGGCGATGGCCACGCCCGGCGACACCAGCATGGCGGACAAGCGCGAAGTGGAGAAGTTGATGAAGGGCGGCGGCGCGCGCGTGCAACGATAGCAACAGACGGAGCTTCATCATGTCACCCGATACCCAATCAAGCATCCCGTTTCCCAGAAGGCCGCCTTGCTTAACGCCGAGCACTCATTATGCGCCGAGTCATCCAAGGCACCCGTTCCGCCAATGGTCTCCAAAATCACAGCGTCATCCGCAGCCTCTTTGAAACCGCCCGACGTCAGGGCAGGAAACCTCACTGCTTCTTTCAGGATCTTTTGACCTTGAACACCGCCCAAGCCCAAGCCGCTCTCGATCGCAAATCCCTCGCCGCAAAACCGCGGCCGCCTTTGCTGTGTTGATTCTCAGAGGCCGCGTCGCCCGCTGACTACCCGCTAAACTGTTACGTTTCAGAACTGATAAGCATTAACCCGGTAGTGAGCAGTGGGAAGAATTCTGGCGCACCCTCGACGCGGTCGGTGTCTGGAGTTGGGCATCCCACTATGACAATCCTGGTATATGCGATGGC
>JALOTT010000186.1 GCA_025457745.1 Verrucomicrobiota bacterium | reverse complement strand
GCTTATTTGCTTATTGGAATTGGTGGACGCAAGCACGCCCCATTCTTCTGGGTGATGTGCGTTTTAACACGGATAAAAGGATGGAATATGCGTTGATTCACAATTCAGCAATTGTCACTTCTCTGTTGGCTGTGCGAAAACTAAACGAGTTTTTTAAAGCTCGCCCGAAGGCCAACAATGAGCGGGATGATGATTTGAGGGCTTATGACTACCCTGGTTTTGCTAGAACAGGTGCAGTTATCAACCCGGAAGATTTTCAAGAGATTCACAAACGCATAGGCCACATGACATATCGTGAAGTTGACTATGGGAAGGTGACGTTTGAGTTGTATGAGGCTGTCGAGTTGCTTTTGCCCAGATGCTTGGAGTTTTTGGAATATGTCAAAAAATCATTTTATTCAGGGGCGGAAAACAAGAGGAGTGAAATCGAAATCATTCAGAAAGGTCTGTTGGCAATGCGACAATGTTGGAAAACCGATCAACCGCAACAATCTTGAAGCTAACGAAGTGGCCGATATCGCAGGCAGGTTCGAGAACGCGACCACCGGTGGGAAAGCGGCGCTAAAGCCACGCGCAGTCCAACTCCGATAAATCGCGAGCAAGCCGCTTCGCGACTGCCGGGCGTCCATGAACTTCGCGAATTCCCGCCTTGCGGGAGAGTGCGGCGCGTTCACCGCCGCTTTCTCCCGTCTCACGCGAAGATTTGGCGAATCTTGGCCTTCACTTCTTGAAGCTTCGGGTCTTTGATTTTTCCGGCGGCGTAGAGAATCACGGATTGCTCGACAGTGAACAGGCGATTGGAGCGGATGAAGCTGTCCACGGCAAGACGCCCGCGTTCGAAGTCAGCGAGGATGAGCGGAATGGAGTAGCCATCGGAGCGCGGCTTCCGGGTAATCTGACAGAGCACCAAGTCGTCACCCACAAGATCGGCCACGACGAGTGCAGGACGGCGTTTGCCGGATTGGAGATTGGTTTGAGGAAAAGGAAGAACGACCACCTCGCCGATTACAGGCTTGCCCATGCGGCGTCCTCCTCCGGCGTGTTCCAATCTTTGGCAAGCGCGGATTCGCTCAAGAGCAAACCGTTGAAAGCGTCGTCACGTTCCGGGTCTGATTCGATGGTCACGCGCACTTGGGATTTCTCCGGCAGCGACAACGGACGCGGCAACACCAACTTGCCGTGTTCATAGATGGCGTCAACGGTCGTTGTCATGGCCGGATAATATCCTGCTAAAGTCCGGTTTGCAAGCCGTCGGTGAAGCGGTAGTTCATAACGCCGCGGCGTTTTCCAACCCGGCGGCGCATACCGAAACTCGCCCACCTCCCAACCGTGGCGCAGCGGCTGAAAAGAGGCCGCCTGCGCCCGTGCTTTGATGCCGCGGTAATCACGCGCCACGACCACATAGCCCAGACCCTCTGTTTCCAGCCAGCCGATGAGTTTGCCCGAAAAGTAACCGGCGTCGGCGCGCACTCGCATCCGGGTGCGCGCGATCGGCGGCGGCACCTTGGCGTCTTTGCGTTAAACCCGGTCGCACATTCAATAAACCAGCACCAGCACCGCGGCCTGCTCCGCAGAATTTACCACCTCCTCAAACTTCCGCTCCTTCGTCTCCGGCTCTTTGAGCTTGGCGGACACCTCCGGCACGGATTCCAGGAACGGTAGGGACGCTTTCCACAACGGCCCAAACTTTTCGGGAAGAATGGGACGCGGATGGAACGCGTCCCTACCAACTTTTCCCCGCGTAATTCACGTTCTCCAGCAACGCCCCGCCGACCTGAAAGGATGAAGAAAGAATGATGAATGAAGAAACGCCGGTCGGCGCGAAGCCTTCGCGGGCTGGTTTCATCATTCTTCATTCTGCCTTCTTCATTTGAATTGTGGGCCACCGTGCCGCCCAACTTCATCCCGCGACTCGTCACCCAACCGGCGGTCGTAGCGCGGCCCTCTTTGTGCTTTTCTTGGCGTGGATAAAAGTGATCCGCACCGGAGCGCCCTTCTTCGTGGTCCTGCTCCCTGGATTTCTCCGCCCGCGCGTGAAGGAGCACCATGCAAACCCATCGCACCCGTAACCCGCGCCGCTCGCCCCTTTGGCAGTGCGCCCGCCGCCACAGGCGAGAATGTTGAAACTCACGCACTCGAACCCCAACCGCTGCCGTGGTGTGCATAAGACGCCCTGCCGGGTTATCGCAAGGCGAAGATCATGGGAATTCGGTTGTCCTTCTCGCGCATCCACGGCTTGCCAGGTTGCGTTCGCTTCGGTACGGTTTCACCTCGTTTATGGCATTTCTCAACGACAACTACCTGAAGCTGAAAGCCGGCTACCTGTTTCCCGAAATCGGCCGGCGCGTGAGGGTTTTTTGCGAAGCGAATCCCGAAGCGGCCAGGCGCCTCATCCGTTGCGGCATCGGCGACGTGACCGAACCGTTGCCGCCCGCGGTCATCGCCGCGATGCACAAGGCGGTGGACGAGATGGCCGGGCGCGAAACCTTCAAGGGCTACGGCCCGGAGCAGGGCTACGAATGGTTGCGCGCCACCATCGCAAAAAATGATTTCCCCGCTGCGCGGGGCTGCGCCGTGGCCGACGATGAGGTGTTCGTCAGTGACGGCACCAAATGCGACACGGGCAACATCCTTGATATCCTCGGTCACAAAAACAAAATCGCCATCAGCGACCCGGTTTATCCGGTCTATGTGGACACGAACGTGATGGCCGGTCATACGGGCGAGGCCAACGAAGCGGGGGTTTACGGCAAGCTGGTGTATCTGCCGTGCCGTCCGAGCAACGGATTCATTCCCGAACCGCCAAAGCGTCACGTGGACGTGATTTATCTCTGCTCGCCGAACAATCCAACCGGCGCGGCGGCCAACCGTCCACAGCTTGAAGCGTGGGTGAAATATGCGCTGGAACACAAGGCCGTGATTTTCTTCGATGCCGCGTATGAGGCTTACATTGCGGACGCGAACTTGCCCCATTCGATTTACGAAATTCCCGGCGCACGCGAATGTGCCATCGAATTCCGCAGCTTTTCCAAAGGCGGCGGCTTCACCGGCACGCGCTGCGCCTTCACCGTCGTTCCAAAATCGCTCAACGCGCAGACGAAATCCGGCGAGCTTATAGCGCTGCACCCGTTGTGGGCACGACGCCAGACAACGAAATTCAACGGCACCTCCTACATTTCCCAACGCGGCGCGGAAGCGCTTTACTCTCCGGAAGGCAAAGCGCAGGCGGACGGCATCATCAAACTGTACATGGGCAACTCCGACACGCTGCGTGTCGGAGCAAAGAAAGCCGGCCTGAAAGTGTTTGGCGGCGTCAACGCGCCTTACATCTGGGTGCGAACTCCGAAGGGCGTCACGAGCTGGCAGGCGTTCGACAAAATCCTCGACGAAGCCAACGTGGTCATCACCCCCGGCTCTGGTTTCGGCTCCAGGGGAGAAGGATATTTCCGCATCAGCGCCTTCAACAGCCGTGTCAACGCCGAGGAAGTCGCGCGGCGGTTGCAGGAGTTGAAGTGGTAGCGGCTTCGGTGGCGGGAAATTATTCCCGGGGTTGCAGGCTTGCCGGAAGCTGCGAGCAGGAGTAGCGTGGCCCGCATGAACCTCTCCTTTCAAAGCACGTTGTTTTTGAGCTTCGTCGCGTTTTCCGTTCTCAGCACCGGCCTGCGGGCGGAGACGGTCGAGCCGTTGAAGCTGCGTTACGTTTTCGCGCCGGATACGACGAACGCCTACAGCCTCCAGATCGAAAACCGGGGTGAATCGGGCAAGGAAATTGTCGCCGGCAATTTCCTGCTCACCTCGAGGCGGATTGGGTCAAATCTCTTCTCGCTTTCTTTTCGCGGTCAACTGCGCCCGAAACCCATACCGGGCCAGCCTCCGATGATGAATTTCTATCGGCCCGGCTATCCGACGCCGATGTCGAGCTACCTTTCGCGGTTCACCGGCGAGCCGATGGAACTCGTCGTGGACGATTCCGGCGTCGTGGTCCGGCAAGCCGGCGACATGACTTTGCCAGCGCCGCTGGGTCAGTTGATGCTTTCGCTCGTCGAACCTTTCCCGGCGGACGCCGCGAGCGGGTGGGATTCCGAGCGCGAGGTGAATGTTCTCGACGACCCGCTGGTGCAAGGCCCGGCGACGATCTTTCTCAATTCAGTCCCCAACTACGGCGGCTATTATCCCGGTCGCGCTGCGCAAGGAGTTCTTTCCGCGCGCCAGAAGACAAAATTTCGCGTGACCGCTGTGACCCCCGAATCCGTCACGCTCCAAAAAACCCTGGCCCTCGACAGCCGGATGCTGACCGGTAACGAACCCCGCATCAGCGCGTCGGGCGAGGGACAGATCGTCTTCGACCGAAAGGTGGGCGTGCCGAAGCACGTGGAGCTTCAGTGCAAAACGCTCGTCGTGACGGACAACGTGACCCGGCGCTCCGGCATCACGTTTCGCTGGGAATTGCTGGATGGCACCGAACGGGAAGCCGTGGTCAATCCGCCGCCGCCGCGTCCGGCGGAATCGGTCAAGCTCTCGCCCGACGAACTCGCAAAACTCGTGGAGAAAATAAAGTCCGACGACACCGAAGCGCGCCTGTCCGCCGCGCGGCAACTCACCTCGAGCCGGATTGAATCACCGTCCGCCGAATTGATTTCACTCATGGCCGGCCTCGCCGGCGACCGCGACGACACTGTGCGGAGCGCGGCCCTGACTCTTCTAGCCAATCACGGCGCGCACGACCACGTTCCGCTGCTCGTCAAAGCGCTCGGCACAACGGATTCGGGATTGCGTTCGACGATTATTCGCGGACTCGGTCGCCTGAAGGACAAACGCTCGGCAGAGGCGCTCGCCGAACTGGTCGCCACCGGACCGGGCGAGCAACTTCAATACAACAGTTCCCGAAACACCGAGGCCGCCGACGCGCTCGCCAGGATCGGCCCGGTCGCCGAGCCGGCGGTGCTGGCCTTGCTCAAGGAGAAGAGTAATCAAACCCGCTGGCAGGCTTGCGGAATCCTGAAGCAGATCGGCACGAAGAAGAGCCTGCCTGGGTTGAAGGAATTGACTCTCGTCCCCAGCAAGGAGTTGGGTGAAACCGCGGCGGACGCCTGCCGGGCCATTCAAGCACGGGAAACCAATTAGCGAATTCCGCCGGGCGCCGTGGTCGGAGCACCGTATGTCATCACGACTTTTTGTGCCGTGAACTCGATTGCCGCAATCGCCGTCATTCTGGTTCTTGCCAGATTGCTGATGGAACTCTGGCTCTCGGCGCTCAATCGCCGCCATGTCCTCGCGCACGCCGACGCCGTGCCGGAGCCATTCCGTGCGACGATGGACGAGGCGACCTACGCCAAGTCGGTGCAATACACCCTCGCGCGCGGCGGCTTCAGCCGGTTCGAGGACACTTACGACACGGTGATGTTGCTGGTGGTTTTGTTCAGCGGCGTGTTGCCGTGGGCGTTTGATTCTTACCGCGCGCAGTTTGGAAGTTCGGCAGGGGTGCTGGGGGCGTTTCTCTTTGCGGTGGGATTCATCCTGGCGCTGCCGGGGTTGCCGCTGAACTGGTTTGAGCAATTCCGGCTGGAAGCGCGCTTCGGCTTCAATACCACGACGCAAAAGACCTGGTGGTCGGACCGGCTCAAAGGATTTTTGCTCGCGCTCGCGCTCGGCTGCCCGCTCCTGGTGCTCGTGCTGAAATTCGTGGAGTGGACGGGCGATGGGTGGTGGCTGTGGGCGTGGGGCGCGTTGCTGGCGTTTCAACTGGTGATGCTGGTGCTCGCGCCGGTGCTCATCCTGCCGCTGTTCAACAAATTCACGCCGCTGCCCGACGGCAGCCTGCGCGCACGGCTCGTGAAGCTGGCGGAGCGGACAAACTTCCGCGCGAAAAGCATCCAGGTCATGGACGGCAGCAAACGCTCGCGTCATTCGAACGCGTTCTTCACCGGCTTCGGGCGCTTCCGCAAGATCGTGTTGTTCGACACGCTTATCGCGCAACTTGCCGAAGTGGAACTGGAAGCCGTGCTCGCGCACGAAATTGGGCACTACAAGAAAAAGCACATCGTCAAGATGCTGGCGTGGTCGGCGGTAAGTTCGCTCGCCGGCTTCTATGCGATTTCGGTTCTGGCGCGGCAGGAATGGTTTTACCGCGCCTTCGGTTTCGAGCCGGGCAGCATCGTGCCGGCGCTGTTGTTGTTCGGATTGCTGGCGGGCGCGGTGACGTTCTGGTTTTCGCCGCTGGCCCACGCGTGGTCGCGCCGCCACGAATACCAGGCCGACGCCTTCGCCGCGCAAGTCATGAACGAATCGCGCTCACTCATCGGCGCACTGAGAAAATTGACGGAGAAGAATCTCAGCAACCTCACGCCGCACCCGGTTTACAGCGCGTTTTACTACTCCCACCCGACGTTGCTGGAGCGCGAACAGGCGCTGGCGAGGACGGCAACGTGACAGAACTTGCAGTGAAAGTTCACGCGGCGCTTGCGGGAAGTTGAGATGGTGACACTCTGCGGCGTTTGAGTTCCTTTGTGGCAGTCCTGTTCGCGTGATGGGCGCGGTTCACGGTTGCCTCGTTTTTCATGCAGGCGAAATGCCTGTTCAGGGACGCCCTGCGGAAAAAAACAGCAAAACTTCCCGGTTGACACCCTCGGCCCGGTCGGACAGGGAGGACTGTAATGGCCGAGAGTGAAAAGCAATTTTCCCTTACCCGCACAGCGTCGAGTAAATGAGGTGACGGAAAGCAGTAGCCCGCGTGACTTCGTCCGGGCAAGACTCCAGCAGGATGCCGCGAACCAGGCCCGCTTTTGCTCCTTTCACCAAACCCAATGAGCACGTCCTCGATCACATCCACCTTGACGGGTGGCTTGGCGCGCGGGTCCTGGCCAACGCAACCAACCTACGACCGGTTCAACGCGCTCAACACCGCGCGCACGGAAGCCAGTTCAATATTCGTATCCACACCCGCGCCCCAGCGCGTCTTGCCGTCGGCATGCTTGATCTGGATGTAGGCGATGGCGCTGGCTTCCTCGCCGGAACTGAGCGCGTGCTCGCTGTAATTCGCGATCTCGAAGCGCGGCACCCCGGCTTGCGTGAAGCCGTGGACGAGCGCCGCCAGCGGACCGTTGCCTTCACCGGAAATTTCCAGAGATTTCCCATCTCGCAGCAACTTCGCGCGGCACTTTACGATCCCGTTCTTGCTCTCAGTTTCGAAATGCTTGAGTTGCCACGGCTTCTTGCGCTCGATGTATTCTTTCCAGAACATCGCCTTCAACTCCGCGCCGCTGACTTCGCGGCCAAGCTTGTCCACTTCGTTGTTCGCAATCGGGCCGAACTCGCGCTGCATGTCCTTGGGCAGTTCGATGCCGAATTCACTTTCGAGCAGATACG
>JALOTT010000009.1 GCA_025457745.1 Verrucomicrobiota bacterium | reverse complement strand
GTCGGAATTGCTTTCTTTGTATGTTTCAGGAAAGGTTGGCGCATATTGTCACCATTCTTAATCCTTTTCTTTCTGCTGGCTGGTTGTCCTGTGGCTTCAAAGGCAGGATTGAAGCTGCATTTGAAGAATGAGACCGATTCACTGATTGAAGTAAGGGTAAAAAAAACGAAATCTCCCAACCGGCGTGTTGATTTCCAGTTGTTGCCCAATGCAGAGAGAGTTTATAAGACCGCGCCGGGAGATTATTCTGAGTCAATTGAGGTGACGATTGAAACAGCAGGCCGCGAAGTTGCGGCTACCATCGCACAACTGCGAACCAATCGGGTAGTCTATACCTCCGCTGGATTCGAATTGCGTGCGGTCGCCAAACGGTGATCGTCAAGAACGATGCGGCCGCTAATCCAAGAAATCACGACTTCGCACACGCCCGAGTCGCTCGTCGAGGAACTGCGCAACCTGCCGGGCGTGGTGTTGCTGCGCAGCGCACTGTTTGATTTGCCGCAGGCGCGGTACTCGTTCGTCGCCGCACGGCCGTTCCTGACGTTTCGCTCCTTCGGCTCGCGCTGTGAAATTGAAACGACGCCGGGCGGATCAGCGGAACGGAGCGCGGAATTTATTCCGCTTCCCGCCCTTGGTCGTGAGGTGAAGCGGAATAAATTCCGCGCTCCGGGCCAGACCCAATTCGGCAACCCGTGGCACGTGCTCGACGCGCTCATGTCGCGCTACGAACTGCTCGATGAGATTGATCTGCCATTCCCGCTCGGCGGCTGCTTCGGTTACTGGGGTTATGATTTGAAGAATTTCGTCGAGCCGAAGCTCCCGCGCCGTGTGGTCAACGATCTTGAGCTGCCCGATTGCCATGTCGGCTTCTACGACAGTCTCGTGGTCTGCGATCATCACCTTGGCAAAACTAGCATCGTCTCGACCGGACTCAGTGCCGACGGTTCGCGGAGCGAGGAACGGGCGCAGGCACAGGCGGAGTTTTGGACCATGGCGTTGGCAGCCAATGAAACTGGCAGGGCGCGTCACTCCGAGACTGTCTCAAAACCCTGTCTTCGGAAGGACGAGTTATACGAGTCCCTGACAGTTTTGGCCATTTTTGAACAAATGGGAACCCGTATAACTCGTCCCTCCGGAATTTTGAGACAGTCTCACTCCGTGCGCGCCGGGCTTCAGCAACCAGGCGGGCGGCGCGCACGGGGTGACGCGCCCCACCTCACCTCCAACCTCTCCCGCGCCGATTTTCTCGCCGCCACCGAACGCGCCCAGCGTTACATCCGGGCCGGCGACATTTACCAGGTGAACCTCTCGCAGCGGCTCGCCGCCCCGTGTCCGTTTTCCGGCTGGGAACTTTTTGAACGGCTGCTCGCCTTTTCGCCCGCGCCATTCGCGGCGTATGTGGATTGTGGTGATTTTCAAATCGCCTCATCGTCGCCGGAACAATTTCTCCGCCTGAGCGGGTCGCATATCACCACGCGCCCCATCAAAGGCACCCGCCCGCGTTCACCCGACGCCACGCGCGATGCCCAACTCGCCTACGAACTCCAGACCAGCCCCAAGGAACTGGCCGAACTCGTCATGATCACCGACCTGCTCCGCAACGATTTCGGCCGGGTGTGCGAGTTCGGTTCGGTGCATGTGCCGGAGCTGGCCAGGTTGGAACGTTTCGCCCAGGTGCAGCATCTCGTCTCGACGGTTGAAGGACGGTTGCGAACCGGCGTGACTCATTTCGCGGCCCTCGCTTCGTGCTTCCCCGGTGGCAGCATCACGGGCGCGCCGAAGTTTCGCGCGATGGAGATTATTGACGAACTGGAGCCAATCGCGCGCGGGCCTTACTGCGGCTGCCACGGCTATCTGGGATTCAACCGTGAAAGTCAACTCAGCATCAGCATCCGCACCGCGATTCACAAGGACGACACCGCCTATTTCCACGTCGGCGCGGGCATCGTGGCCGATTCCAATCCCGAAGCGGAATATGAAGAAACGCTGGCGAAGGCGGGCGGCTTTGTTGGCGCGCTCAATCTTCCGCGCCAGCCGGAACCGGTTTCGATGCCGACGGATTTGTAGCGGCGCAACCCTCCAAGCTGATCGCCGGGGGCGGAATCCGGATTCGTGGCGCGGAATTTTTTCCTTTTCGCGGACGCGTGAGCCGTGTCTAATCAGTCCGGTTATGGTTGTATTTCTAAACGGTAAATTCGCGTCGGAGGCAAAAGCTGTCGTGCGGGTGAACGACCGTGGGTTCTTGTACGGTGACGGGCTTTTCGAGACGATGCGGGTCTTCAACGGCAGGCCGTTTCGCATGGCGCAGCATCTGGAACGCATGGTGCGGGGCGCGAATTTTCTTAAAATCCCGATGCCTTTCACGCCCAAGGAGCTGCACCACTTCGCCGGGCAACTCATCGAGAAGAATAAAATGCCCGAGGCCGTCCTGCGTGTGACGTTGACGCGCGGACCGGGCGAACGCGGTTACTCACCGAAAAACGCCGGCCCCCCGACGGTCGTGATGACGATGCACGAAATCACGCCGGTTGACCCCGCTAATCCGCCGCGCTGGCACCTCGTGACGTCGTCATTCCAAATCCCGGCCAGCGATCCGCTGGCGTCGTTCAAGACCACCAACAAGCTGCTGCAAATCGCCGCGAGTGCCGAGGCTGAGGCCAGAGACGCGGACGACGCGCTCCTCGTCAACACCAACGGCGAGGTCGCCGAGACCGCGAGTGCGAACCTGTTCTGGATTTACCACGATAAAATCTGCACCACGCCCACGGGCCGCGGCGCATTGCCCGGCATCACGCGCGCGGTGATTCTGGAAATCTGCCAGGTGCTCGGGTTGCAGACCAACAAGCGCGTCATCAAACGCGAGGCGCTGAAAAACGCCGAGGCCATCTTCCTTTCGCAAAGCGCGCTCGGCCTGGTTTCCATCGTCAACCTCGACGGCGACCCGGTCCCGGAATCGCCGTTGGTGGAGAAGATTTACGCCTCGTATTGCGAGATGCTGGCGAAGGAGTAATGCGCGCGTTTAATACGTGACGTGTCGGCCAGCCGTTACGCTTCAACGATACAAATCAGGAAAAATTACCTCTTGCACGACTCCGCTGGGTTGCTATAGTGCGCGCTCTTTTTCGGAAGAAAGTTGAAATTATTTTTATGCGACGTCCCAAAGGCATCAAAACCAAAAAGTCGGTGGCCAAGCGGTTCAAGATCACGGCGCGCGGCAAGGTCCTGCGCAATCAGGCCGGCCGGCGGCACCTGTGCCAGACCAAAAGCCCGAAACGCCGCCGCAACCTGCGCGGCTCCGTGGTTGTGCACCATACCGACGCCTACCGCATCACTCAGAGCCTTCCGTGGAGCCACTGATTTGACACCTGACCCTTCGCACCTGACACTTTTATGCGCGTAACCAACGCTCCCGCCTCCCGAAAACGCCGCAACCGCATGTTGCAAGCGGCGAAAGGCTTCCGCCTCAAACGCTCCAAGCTTTACCGCTACGCAAGCGACGCCGTGGACCACGGCCGGCAATACGCCTACCGCGACCGCCGCCGGAAGAAGCGCACGTTTCGTTATCTTTGGCAGGCGCGCATCAACGCCGCCGCCCGCAGCGCCGGCATCACCTACAGCCGCCTGATCGAAGGCTTGAAGGCCGCCAAGTGCGAACTCGACCGCAAGGTCATCGCCGACATCGCGGCGCAGGACAACGCGGCGTTTGTGGAACTGGTGAACATCGCCAAGACCGCGCTGAAATCAAAGCCCGGCGCCGTGCTGGCGAAGGCGTAAACGATTTCAAATCGCCCATCTCAAATTTGAAATTAACGGGCGACCAGCGATGGCTCGCCCGTTTTGTCTTGGAGTGCGGTGACTTGTTGTCGCTCTCTGGAGTTTGGATTCACTTGGCCGAATAAACCTCGCCAAGCGCCGCAGGGAATGGCAGCTTGCGCCGCGTGCGATGCCAGATATGAAATCGTTTTTTTCGTTGCTGCTTGCCACCAGTGTCGGATGGATTACCGCTGCGCGCGCCGGCACAACCACCAACGACTTCGGCTTCGCGGGCCGCGAGATTTATCCCATCGAAAGCCAGATCAGCCTGCTGCACGCCGCGGACCTGGACGGCGACGGCCTGACCGATTTGGTGGTTGCGAACAACGTTCGTTCGAAAATCACCTTGCTCTACAACCAGACCGGCAAAACAAACCGCGTCGAGGTCAAGCCCGCGCGCAAACGCGAGTTGAACGAATTGCCGCCCGATGCGCGCTTGCGCATCGAATCCATCGCCTCGGAAAAGCGCATCGCCGCCATGGTCGTGACCGATCTCAATGGCGATGGCCGGCCCGACATCGCTTACTACGGCGATCCCAAGGAACTCATCGTGATTTACAACCAGGACCCGAACACCTGGAGCGCGCCCAAACGCTGGCCCATCGAGGATGGCCAGCTCACCGGGAACGCCCTGGCTGCGGGCGATTTGAACGGTGATGGCCGCACCGACCTCGTGCTGCTGGCGGAAAATCACGTTTGTTTCCTCGCGCAGAAGGAGGATCACACGCTCGCCGAACCGGAAAAGATTCCGTTTTTATCCCCCGTGAAATCCGCGCAGGTGCTTGACGTGGACGGTGACGGGCGCAGCGACCTGCTGCTGGTGAACTGGGAAAGCCCCACCCCGTTTCGTTTCCGTCTGCAAAATGCCGCCGGGCAGCTCGGGCCGGAAAATTATTTCACGCTGCCGCCGATCCGCTCGTATTGCGCGGCCAATTTCGAAACGAACGGCCAGACATTCGTCGTCACCATTGCGTTGAATTCTGGACGGGCGCAGATTTCTCAGTTCGCGCGCAAACCGGCGGAAACATTGGCCGGTGCGTTTCGGCAGGGACAGTTTCAGGTCCTGCCGCTGAACAAAACCGACAAGGCCCGCCGCGGCCTGCTGTGGGCCGACGTGAACGGCGACGGACGCACCGATTTACTCGTAGCCGAACCGGAACGGGGACAGATTTCAGTCTATTTGCAGAAGCTGGACGGCTCGCTCGCCGGCGCAAAATCTTTTCCCACGCTGGCCGGCGTGAGCGACCTCGGAGCGGCGGATTGGGATGGGGATGGCAAACCGGAAATTTTTCTGCTCAGCCCCAACGAGCGTCAGGTGGGCGTAACGCGATTTGATGAAAAGGAGCGGCTGCCGTTTCCCACCTTGATTCCATTCGACGGCAGGCCGCTGGTGCTCGCGGTCGGCGCGTTGCAACCGGGTGAAAAACCCACACTCGCCGTGCTGGTGGAAAAGGACGACCGGCGTTCACTCGTCATGCGCACCGCCGACGGCAAGGGCAAGACGCAGAAGTTGAGCGCGGATTTCAAATCCAATCCCACGCTGCTGGCGATTCACGATGTCAATCAGGACGGGCTGGCTGACCTCGTCGCGCTGGTGCCGTACGAAAAAGTCAAAATTCTCCTGCAAGTGGCGGGCCTTCGCCGCGAAAACGCGGCTTCGTCCCCGCAAGCGGGCAGGGATTTCGACGAACTGGACGTCGCGCCGCCCGGCGGCGTCATCGAAGCGCCGTGGTTGAGCGCCGCCGACGTGGACGGCGACGGCAAGGCGGAATTGCTGTTGACGCAGAAGAATTTTCTCCGTGCGGTCGTGGTGAAGAAGGAAGCACTCACGCAAAATTCCACAGGCAAGCCCACCTGGACTTTTCAGGTGAAAGACCAGATCAACGGCGCGGCCAGCAATTCTCGTCTGGCGGGCGCCGCCGCCGTGCGCAACGGCACCAACGCCGTGGCTTCGCTGTTCCTGCTCGACGCCGAACGCAAGGCGCTGACTTTGTGCGAGCGCGACGTCGCGGGCGTGTGGCAGGTGGTGCGCAACGTGGTGTTGCCCGTGTCCGAGTTCGGCAGCTTGCAGCCGGTAGCGCTCGGCGGCACGAACATCAACAGCGTCGCGTTTCTCGGCTTGAACGCCGTGGCCTGGATGCCGCTGGCGGGCGACACATGGGAATTTACCGCGCTGGACGGTTACGAAACGTCCATCAAGGACGGCTACCTGAACGACGTGGTTTCGGGCGACTTGAACCACGACGGTCGCAAAGACCTGGTGTTCATGGAGACGGCAAAAAATTATCTCGATCTGGTCATCTTCGACGCCAAGCACAAGCTCGTGCCGGCGGATCGCTGGCAGGTGTTTGAGCAGCGCACATTTCGCGGCCGCGGCGGCGACATGCCCGAACCGCGCGAAGCCGTGGTGGTTGACCTCACGGGCGACGGCAAAAACGATCTGGCCGTGATCGTCCACGACCGCATCCTCGTTTATCCGCAGGAATAAATTTTCGTAGCAGCCGACGTGAGGAGGCTCAAACCCAATAAAGTTGGCCGGACCTATTCCATTCCGATTTAACGGCGGCGGTGCTGGAGTTGATGAAAACGTAGGACAGGCGTCGCGCCTGTCTCCATCTTCAAGAGACTCATCCGCGATTTGGCGCGGGGGCCGACCAGGACAATCCGTTCCACAAAACCGGAACCTCTGAAGCTAGAGACAGGCGCGACGCCTGTCCCACTTGGCTGGCTGAACGCGCTCCGCAGTGGGAGTCTGCATATACGGAATCCAAGTCGAACGGCTGAATGTTCCATCGCTTCAAACTGGTGAGGGCGATCCTGGCCCATTCCCGTCCGGCGGCTGAATCGCCGTGCGCGCGAATGACGTGAAGCTCTTAAACCGCGGTCGGCGGCAGCACCAAGCCGTAACCCTTCGCTTGAAAGACCTCTCGAAACTCGTGGGCGAACTCGTTCTCCCTGGCGAGGTCGAACACCAAGTTAGCGTCTAGGGACAGCGGCTTCTTTGGCGTCATCCCCACCATAAATCAGCACCATGGCGGCGTTGAAGTGTGCTCGACGTTCTTCCGGCGTGAGCTTGCTGGCCAGTTTCCGGGCCTTGGCGGCGATGCGGCTGCCTTCCGTCTCATCCAGATAATCGAGCTTCTTTCGCTTGCGCGTTGGCTGTTTCATAACGCTTGAAAACTATCCTGTCCGCACGGCGGACGCAAAGGGAACCCCCGCGCAAAAACTCTAGGCTTTGCGGCGCGCTTCGTTTAGAACAGGCGCAGCAGTTGTTCGAAGCATGAAGAAACCTCTTGCCAGCTTGTTTTGGCTCGCCGTCGCCCTGCTCGGCGCGTTCGCCTATGTGGCTCTCGCGCTCCACCGCGGAGAGCATCTTAACTCCGCCTACATTTTGACTGCGGCCCTCTGCACCTACACCATCGGCTACCGGTTTTACTCGAAGTGGATTGCGGCGCGCGTGCTGACGTTGAACGACCGCCGCGCCACGCCGTGCGAGGTCCACGACGATGGCAAAGATTTCGTCAAGACGAACAAGTGGATCGTCTTCGGCCATCACTTCGCGGCGATTTCCGGCCCCGGCCCGCTCGTCGGTCCGGTGTTGGCGGCACAGTTTGGCTATTTGCCCGGCACGCTCTGGATTCTCATCGGCTGTGTGCTGGGCGGCGCGGTGCAGGATTTCGTGATCCTGTTTTGCTCGATGCGGCGGGACGGCAAATCGCTTGGCCAGATGGTCAAGGAGGAGTTGAACACGCCGGCGGGCTTCATCGCGCTAATCGCCATCCTGGCCATCATGGTGATTCTGCTGGCGGTGCTGGCGCTCGTGGTGGTGAAGGCGCTCGCGGAAAGTCCGTGGGGGGTGTTCACGGTGGGCGCGACGATTCCCATCGCCATGTTCATGGGTGGTTATATGCGGTTCTGGCGCATCGGCAAGGTACGCGAGGCGTCGGTGATTGGCGTGGTCGGCCTGTTGCTGGCGGTGTGGGGCGGCAAGCTCGTCTATGAATCCGCGTCGCTCTCAAAGGTCTTCGCGCAGGGGGCGGAACCGCTGGCTTGGGCGATCATCCTTTACGGGTTGGCGGCGAGCGTCCTGCCCGTCTGGCTGTTGCTCGCGCCGCGCGATTACCTGAGCACGTTCATGAAGCTGGGCACGATCTTCGCGCTGGCGGTGGGAATTTTCTGCGTCCTGCCGCACCTGCAAATGCCGGCGCTCACGCGCTTCGTGGACGGCTCGGGTCTGGTCCTGGCGGGCAAGTTGTTTCCCTTCTGCTTCATCACGATTGCCTGCGGCGCGATTTCCGGCTTCCACACGCTCATTGCCAGCGGTACGACGCCCAAACTCATCACGCGCGAAAGCTATGCGCGGCCCATCGGCTACGGCGCGATGTGTCTGGAGTCGCTGGTGGCCATCATGGCGATAATCGCGGCCTGCACCATGGAGCCGGGCGTTTATTTCGCCATGAACGTGAAGGGTGAAGCGGCGGTCACGGCGGCGACCGTAACCGCGGCGGGCTTCCCGGTGACGGTCGAGCACATGGAAGAACTGGCCAAACAGGTGGGCGAACACACTTTGTTCGGGCGCACCGGCGGCGCGGCGACGCTCGCCGTGGGCATGGCGCAGATCTTCTCGAAAGCCGTGAGCGGACGCTGGCTCGATCTTTGGTACCACTTCGCCATCATGTTCGAGGCGCTGTTCATCCTCACGACGATTGACGCCGGGACGCGCGTGGCGCGCTACATCCTGCACGACTTTCTGGGCCACGTGTGGAAACCGCTCGGCAATACACGCAACCTCGGCGCGAACCTGGTGGCCAGCGGCTTGATGGTGTGCGGCTGGGGCTATTTTCTCGTGCAAGGTGTGCGCGATCCGCTGGGCGGCATCAACTCGCTCTGGCCGCTTTTCGGCATCGCGAACCAGATGCTCGCCGCCATCGCTTTGTGTCTGGCGGTGACGATCATTTTCAAGATGGCGTTGCAACGTAGGCCAGGCGTCGCGCCTGTCTCTGACTCCAACGGGAACAGGAAAGCCGCGGGCAGAATTATGGAGACAGGCGCGACGCCTGTCCTACGCTCGCCGTGGTTCGCCCTTATTGCCCTCGTGCCGTTGGTGTGGTTGCTATCGGTGACGTTCACGGCAGGAGTGCAGAAAATCTGGCATCCCGACCCGCGCATCGGCTTTCTGGCGCAGGTGAAATCACTGGACGAAAAGCTGGCCGCTTTACAACAAGCTGGGACAGCCGCCACGACCATTGGCGAAGCAGCCGTGATGGAAGCCGCAGCCAAGGCCGTCCGCGCGAATCGAACATTGCGTTTCAACAACCTGCTGGACGCATTCGTCGCCGGCGTATTTCTTATTTTGGTTTCGGTTATCGTCCTGCTGAGTTTACGCGAGTGGATTTTGCTATTATCCCACCGCAAGCCGGCGGAGTTACGCGAGTCGCCGCCGACGTGGCTGCCGGATTACGCGGTGGTGGAAGGCGGACGTAATTTCGGCGGCGCGGCGGGCACGGCGGCGCTGGCGCTGGCGTTGTCCAAAGAGCTTTCGGGCGAGGCCGCCATCGAACGCGCGCATTGCGAATGTCGCCGCGCTTGTGAAAGCGCGGAGCGTCCGCAAACTCACGTTTGCGGCTACGACAAAACCGCCCAGAAAATCTACCTTGAAGTCACGGAGCAGCGGTTCAATGGTGTGCGGCGATGTTGTTAGAGTAGGACAGGCGTCGCGCCTGTCTCACTTTTTGTTTTGTCTTTGAATTTGGAGACAGGCGCGACGCCTGTCCTACAAAAAATGAAACTCGGTTTATATGGCGGTTCGTTTGACCCGGTTCACGTTGGGCACCTGCTGGTCGCGCAGGCGGCGATGGAAGAACTGGGGCTGGACCGGCTTTATTTCATCCCGGCGGCGCAGTCGCCGTTCAAGCCGGAAAACCAGCCATCGTCCGCCGCCGAGCGGATGCGGTTGCTGCGGCTCGCGCTCGCGGGGCAGACAAGCTACGAGGTGGACGAACAGGAAATCAAACGCGGTGGAACTTCCTACACCATTGACACCTTGCGCGACTACGCGCGGCGCTTTCCGCAGGCCGGATTGGTTTATCTCATCGGCGCGGACAACGTGGCGAGTTTGCCCGGGTGGCGGGAAGCGGATGAACTGGCGCGGCTCGCGGAGTTTGTGGCCATTCCGCGACCGGGGGAATCGCCGGCGGCCTTCCCACCGCCGTTTTGCGGTCGGATGCTCAAGGGTTTTCCCATCGCCGTTTCGTCGTCGCAAATTCGCGCGCGGGTAAAGGCCGGGTTGCCGATTGACCAACTCGTGCCACCGGTCGTGGCCGAGGCCATCCGCAACTATCGGCTTTATCTTTGAGCACGACTGCCGCACACTCTTCGCAGATGGATTCCAAAAAACTGGCCCTGCTTTGCCGCGAATTCGCGGACCGCAAGAAGGCGGAAGACCTCATGGTGCTCGACGTGCGCAAGCTGTCGAGCGTCACGGATTTTTTCGTGATCGTCTCCGGCACGAGCGAGCCGCACCTGCGCGCCATCCTGGACGAGATCACCGACCGGCTGCGCGACGAACACAACGAGCGGCCAAGGGCGGTGGACGGCACGGCACGCGGGGCGTGGGTCGTGTTGGACTTTTTTGACGTGATCGTTCACATCATGCGCGCGGACGTTCGCGAGCGTTACGACCTGGAAAGTCTTTGGGGTGACGCGCCGCGGGTGAAGCCAAGGGCGAGAAAAGATTTGAAACGTTGAAGGGTTGAAGAGTAGCCAGTGAACGCGCCTTTTCAAGCCTTCAACCCTTGAACCTTTTAACTCTCACGCTTGTTTGGGCGGAATCTCGGCGGAAACCTTGACCATCTCTTCGAGCACTTTGCGGAAATCTTCCAGGCCCGGCGCGGGAATGATGATGGTGTCGCGCCGGCCCCCAACGTCCTCGGTGATGCGCAGGAAACGACCGCGCGGATTTTCTTTGAGGGTGAAAACAAACGTCTTGCGCTCGATCTGGATAGTGTCCGACTTGAGCGTGTCCTCGTTGACCGGCGGTTTGGGTGTGCCGTAAGGACGGTGGGGTTGTCCGTAGGGTGATGGCCGTTCGTTTGAGATCATAATTTTCCGCTGATGACGCCCACAGCGTCCGTTGCGGCTCTAAGGACAAGTTTGACGACTTGCGCGGTTTGTCAACCCCGGAATTTCGGAATTTCGGCGAGCCGACGGCCCGATGTGAACTGAATGAGGACAAATGGGATTTCGATGTCTGGTGGCGGGGGCAACGTCTTCCGGCCTGCTTGAAGGCGGATCTTTGTCAAGCCGGCGCAAAGCGGTGGGGAACTTGCTGTCGTGGTGCGTCAAAACCGGACAGGGCTGTGCGATCAAAAGTTGAATAATGCTTTGGTCTCATTGCCAACCGGACGTTGGTCTATCGTCTCACCAGTTGCTTCAGCGGAGGATCGGGCTCTGCGGGGACGCAATCTGAGCGCCGCCTGAAGTCTGAAATACGGCAGGTCGGGTCGTCACGGGTGTGGCGACCCGGCTTTGGCCAAGTCCCTGCCGGGGTCAGTTTCAAAGCGTTAAATCCATCGTCTTCTGACAGCTTCACACGGATGAAAAATCACAACTGATCAAACGTTTCCCCGCTCCCCTCATGCGTCACCTCCTCGCCTGCCATCGCGGGGATGAACTTTCCGCACAGGCGGCGGCTCCGGAATTGGGCCTCTCACGCACCGGCTTCTACAAGCTCTACAGCCAATCTCTCCGCGCCTGTGCCCAAGACCACGCGGAAACCTGGTCTCCCGGATTGTCCGGCGGCGATCATCAAGTTGTGTGCGCCATGTTCGGGGAGGAGGACGAGCATGAGAGGAAAGGGCGTGACGCGAGAAAAAGGATCGTCTCGAAACCTCCGCGCAGGCATTAACCAGCCATGCACTGCCTCATCGCCGGAATCGTCGGGCTGGCCAGCGGCATCCCCTGCGGTTTCTTTGGCGTGGGCGGCGGCGTCATCATGGTGCCCGCGATGGTCCTTCCGTTTAGCCCGCCCATTCGCGACATCAAGCAAGCCGCCGGCACCTCACTGGTCGTGATCATTCCGGCGGCGCTGATGGGCTGGCCGGTCTTTATTTGCCGACAAAAAAATTGTCAGGCAAAACGGCAGGCAGGCGGTGAACGCGCGCGGAGGATTTCCCGGACGCACGAATTGGGAGTGTGCGAAGGGATGACGGTGGAATGGACACGGTGTCCTTGCGCTGGACAACGGCGACAACGAGGGCGGCTGGGAGCGGGATCGTTCAGGCTGAAAGAAACCTCTTGTTCACCCCGGTCTTTTCATTACGCTCGGTTAGCATTCGATGCAAATATTGGCTGACCAAACGGTTCTTCTGACAGGTGCTTCGGGAGGGTTGGGCACACACATCGCCGAATCTCTAGCCGGACGCGGGGTAAAATTGGGATTGGTGGCGTTTCCCGGTGCCGAACTGAAGGCCCTGCATCAAACTGTTAAAAAACGCGGCTGCAAGGCCATCGCACTTGCCTCGGACTTGCGCGACCCGGCACAGCGGCATCACGTGATTGACCGTGTCCGCAAGGAACTGGGAGAAATTGAAATTCTGATCAACAACGCCGGCGTCGAGTTCAACTCGTTCTACCACGAGTTAAGTGAAGATCAGATCAACGAAGTTATCAACGTCAACCTGACGGCGGCGATGATCCTGAGCCGCTTGGTCTTGCCGGGTATGCTGGAACGGAAGCGCGGACACATCGTCAGCATCTCGTCGCTGGCGGGCAAGTCGGGTCCGGCCTTTCAAGAACCTTACGCCGCCTCGAAAGCGGCTTTAGTCGCGTTCACGATGTCTCTGCGCGCGAGCTACCGCGAGTTGGGCGTCAGCGCATCGGTGGTGACGCCCGGGTTTGTGGAGGCCGGGATTTACGCGAATCTCAAGGCCCGCTCCGGATGCAGTGCGCCGCGCTTGCTTGGAGCGTCTAAGCCCGAAGCGGTGGCGCAAGCGGTGGTGACTGTGATTGAATGCGACCTGCTGGAGAAAATTGTGAATCCGCTGCCGGTCCGCCCGATACTGGCGTTGAGCGCGCTGTTTCCAGGTTTGGGCGAGTGGATCGCGGATCGGACGGGCGGGAATGATTTCTTTCGCAACGTGGAGGCACGCCTTCACAAAACCCGAACGCCCTCTGGCAATTAAGATTAACTGATATGCGTATTTTTCTGACCGGAGCGAACGGTTATTTGGGCAGTCTGCTGGCCGAGCAATTCGACCGGATGCCGGAAGTCGAGAGCATTACAGGCATCGGCCTGCGTCCAGCGCGGCCCAACGTGCCGGCGAAACTGAAATTCCAGCACTTGGATATTCGGACTCCCGAAATCGCAACAGCGATGGCTGACCACGACGTGGTGGTGCATACCGCGTGCGTGGTGTTGTGGCCGGCGACGATGACGGCGGCGCACCGCGACAGCGTCAATTACGAAGGTACGCGCCGGGTGGCAGAAGCGGCGCGCAAGAACCGCGTGCAGCGGTTCATCCATGCCAGCAGCATGGCGGTGTACGATCCGGTGCGGGCCCGCGGTCAGTCGAACGTGACCGAGGAATTCCCGCTGGGTGATGGTCGTTCGTCATATTACTACTGGAATGCCAAAGCGGAAGCGGAACGGATTCTCACAGAAACCCTGCGTGGTACGGACACATTCCTGACGATGCTGCGACCGATTTACATCATAGGCCCGCGCAACCGGAAAACAGCTGAAAACTACCGGAACGACGCGGTGAACCTGCGCGGATACGATCCGCGGAGGCAGTTCATCCACGAAGACGATGTGGTTTCGGCATTTGTGTTGGCATTGCAAAAGGATATGCCCGGCTCGTTCAATGTAACGCCGGACGATTGTTTGCGGATGAGCGCGGTTTGGAATATAGTCGGCGCGAAATCCGTTCGCACGGTGCCGTTGTCCATCGCAAAATTAGTGACGTGGGTGCGGTGGCGGTTTATGGGCTTCCGGCTGCATCCGTGCTGGATTGCGGACATGCTGGTGGATTTCACGGGCAGCAGCGCTAAGCTCAAGGCGGCAGGTTGGACGCCCCGATATAACAGCGAACAGGCCCTGCGGTCGGCGCTGTGAAGTGGTTGGGCAGGCGTGGGTTTGGATTCAGGGACAATGTTGGAACGAGAGTTGCGGTTCAGAGCCATCCCGGTCCGTTCGACGTGGAATCAGACTCGATTGAAACGGTGAAACTTATTGAAACGATATGAAAAAAACAACGATCAGTGTGATGTGCGGTCTGTTGGCACCGATGATATTGTTTTGGACAATGCTGCCCTCAAGAGCGACAGCGACTGGTTTCGATCTACCGGACCAGGATGCGTTCGTCATCGGGCGCGGGATGGCGTTTGTGGCGACGGCGGACAACCCTTCCGCGATTTACTACAATCCGGCGGGGTTGACGCAGCTCAAAGGGAACACGCTGCGGGCGGGCATTTACGGATTGTATCTCGCCCCCGGCTACGAGTCGCCCGGCGGTACAAGCTACGAGAACGAGAACAACTGGCACGCGCTGCCACAGGTTTACTACGCCGGGCACGCGGAAAAAGTGCCGCTGGGTTACGGCATCGGCTTCTTCGCGCCGTTTGGATTGAGTTCGAAATGGCCACAGGACACCGGATTTCGCACTGTAGCCACGGAAGGGTCGCTGAAATATTTCACGATCAATCCGGCGGGCGCGTACGAAGTGCTGCCAAATCTTTCCTTGGGCGCAGGCGTCACGTTCAATTATGCGAAGGCGGACTTGCGGCAAGGGCTGGTCTGGCCCGCACAGCCGTTTGACGAATTCAAGTTCGAGGGCGACGGCTGGGATGTGGGCTACAACCTCGGTCTGCTTTGGAAGGCGCACGAGAAGGTCTTCATCGGGATTTCCTTTCGCAGCAGCACGAGCGTGGACATGAAGGGGAACACGACGGCGCAAAACTCCGTGCCGTTTCCCCCGGACTCGCCTGCGGTGCCGCCGTTTGCCGTGACCCAGGACGCGCGGGCGGAATTTCCCTGCCCACTCAAGGCGATCTTCGGCATTTCGTACCGACCTACGCCGCAGTGGAATCTCGAGTTCAACGCCGACTACACCGACTGGACGCAGTTGGGAACCATCATGGTAAAACAGGCCGGTCCCATTCCGGGAATCCTACCCCAGAACGTGCCGCTCGTGCTCAACTGGCAAGCGAGTTGGTATTACGAATTCGGTGTGACGCGCTATCTCGCCAACGGCTGGACGGTGAGCGCAGGTTACATCTACAACGAGAACTCCGTTCCGGACGCCACTTACACGCCGCTGGTTGCGGACCTCGACCGGCATTTTCTCAGCTTGGGCGTGGGGCACCGGGGTGAGCGGTTTGATTTCGATGTGGCTTACCAGTTCGGCTACGGACCGGATCATCGCGTTAGCGGCAGCGCGAATTCCATGGCCGGCTACCCGTCGCCGGCGGATGGGGAATATGACTTCATCAGCCATGCGCTGGCGGTCTCGGTAAGCTGGCATTTCTGATGTGCCGAACACCGGTGTGCGCGACGCCCGACCGGGACGGAAGATAATTAACGCGGTGAAACCGCCGCGCCGGCCGATTTCCCGGCGGCGGGTGTGAATCCATGGATGACACGATTCCGAGAGAAAATCTGGTGACGTTTCAAAACAGCCAGGGGATGGATATTCGCGCCAACCTGCTGCGCCTGAGCCGGCACGCGGCCACTTTCGAGGTTTACAGTTCGGACCTGGTGTTGCGCACCTCGGAGGCGCTTCAGGAGTTCAAGATTTTTTCCAACGAGCGTGTGGTTTATTCCGGCCGGGCCGTGGTGCGCGAACTCGTGAATACTGGCACGGTCGTCGTGTGCGAAGCAAACCTCGACGACCTTGGTTTCGACGCCGATTTTTTGTCGTCCGTGGCGCGACCCGGCCAACTGCGCGCACGCTTCGATGATTTCGTGCGCGAATGGCAGAAGGTTTGCCTGGTGCGTCCGGAATTCAAGGTGGCACTGGCAGATATTCAGACGTTCCTGATTGATCTGCGGCGCTGGGTCGAACAAATCGAACTAGGAATCCGTTCCTCCCCTGCGTCCGACCGGATGCAACTCGAACACGAAGCCGTCGAAAAACTCAGCGCGCAAGTCGTGCTCATGTTGGACCACCTGTTCGCGAAATTCGAGGAGATCGCGGGCACGCTTGACAGCGAATCGCAGCCCCGGCACCGGAGTTACGCGCAGCGGCTGCTGCATCCAATCGTGCTGTGCGCGCCGTTTGCGAATCGCACCTATCAAAAGCCGCTGGGTTATGCCGGGGACTATGAAATGGTGAACATGATGCTCCGCGACCCGCAGGAGGGCGCGTCGTTGTTTGCCAAATTATTCAACGTCTGGCTGCTGCAACAGGCTTCGGCCGCCGCCCATCGCAATCGTGTCCAGTTTATGCTGGAGCGGCTGACCCAGGAATCGCTGCGCTGCCTGCGCCAGGGTCGGCCTATGAAAGTCATCAACCTAGGTTGTGGCCCGGCGGGCGAAATCCAAAAATTTCTCGCCGCCGGCAGTATCGCGGACAACGCTCGGTTCACGTTGCTCGATTTCAACGACGAAACCATCAACCACACCACGCGCGTGCTCGGTGACATTTGCCGCCAGAACGGGCGGCAAACCGCGATCGAAGTCCTCAAAAAATCCGTTCATCAAGTGCTCAAGGAAGGCGCCAAGCCGGGGGTGAATTCGCCTGACCGCAACTACGACTTTGTGTGTTGCGCCGGCCTGTTCGATTATCTGTCGGACCGCACCTGCCAACAACTGACGAACATCTTTTGGAACTGGACCCGGCCGGGCGGTCTCGTGCTGACCACGAACGTGACGCCGCGCACCCCCAATCGCGGCAGCTTGGAACTGGTGCTGGACTGGCATTTGATTTACCGCGACGCGCAGCGGTTCGCGACGCTCGCGCCCGACGGCGCGCCGCCTGACGGGGTGCGCGTTTTCAGCGAGGACACCGGCGTGAACATATTCATGGAGGCTAGAAAGCCGGATGCCTGACACGACGACCATGGAACAGCTCGCCGGCCTTCGGGCTGCGTTTGTCGAGCACGAGCGGCAGGTGCGCATCAGCACCGGCCGGCTGGCGTGCTGGCTGGTCATTTTCTTGATGCCGCTGGGGACGATCGCCGATTGGTTCATGTACCCGGATCGGATGGGGGATTTTTTGAAACTGCGCCTGCTGTGCTCGTTTCTGGTCGTTGGGGTGTGGCTGCTGCATTCGACGCCTTTGGCCCGCAAGCATTATCCAGTGGTGGGGATGCCCATCGTGCTGTTGCCGGCCTTCTTTATGATGTGGATGGTGTTCAGCACGGCGAACTTGAAGCTGGGCGGGGCGGCTTCGCCTTACTATGCGGCGCTGAATTTGATCCTGCTGGCGGTCAGCGCCGTCGGCCATTGGAGCATGCGCGAGACGTTCTTTGCCGTCGGATCGGTGCTTTGCATGTATCTGGGGCTTGCCTTCCCGCTGGTCAGCCAAGACATCAGCGGCATCTTTTTCATCAACGTTTATTTCCTCGGATTGACCGGCATCATCGTCATTGCTGGCAACCACCTCTTCAACCGGCTGCGCTTCCGCGAATTTGTCCTGCGTCAGGAACTGGACAAGAATAAAAAGACGCTGGAGCAAACGAACCAGAAGTTGGATACGCAAAACCAGGAACTGGCTGACACCATCAAAAAACTGACCGAAGCCGAATTGCAACTGGTGCAACATGAGAAGATGGCCTCACTGGGAGTGATGAGCGCCGGCATTATCCACGAGATCAACAACCCGCTGAACTACGCCACGACCGGCCTGTACACCTTGCGGCAAAAAGGCAAATACCTCGCGCCCGAGCAGCAGGAGGAATACGCCGATGTTCTCAAAGACGTGGAGGAAGGAGTTTCCCGGGTGAAAAACATCGTCTCCGACCTGCGCATGTTCACGCATCCCAACACCGACAGCCACGATCAGGTGGAGATGGCCGAGGTGATTGAGCCGGTCTTGCGCTTCCTGAGCGCCGAAATCAAGGACCGCGTGCGCATCGAGCAACAGTGGCCGGAACATCTGACCGTCACCGCCAACAAGCAGAAGCTCATTCACGTTTTCACCAACCTGATGCAAAACTCGCTGGACGCGCTGAAGATCAAGACCTTCACCGACGAGCAACCGACGATCTGGATCGGCGGGCGCGCGGAAACCGGCCGGAGATTCCTGACCATCCGCGACAACGGAACGGGCATCGCGAGCCAGCATTTGGACAAGATTTTCGACCCGTTCTTCACCACCAAGGACGTGGGCGAAGGCATGGGCCTGGGCTTGAGCATCTGCTACCGGATCGTTCAGGAATGTGAGGGCCGGATTTCGGTCAATACCCAGCCCGGAAAGTTTTGCGAATTTACGCTGGAATTTCCCGCCAAAGAATGAGATGAATCAGCCGAACAGAAAGCCGCCATGCAACCGTCATACGACTACAAGAAATTTGCGATCCTTTACGTGGACGACGAGGAGAAGTCGTTGAAGCATTTCACCCGCGCGTTCAGCGAACAATTCCGCATCTTCACGGCCCCCAACGCGGTCGAGGGCCTCAAGCTGCTCGACGCCCACAAGGACGACATCGGCCTGCTCATGACCGACCAGCGCATGCCCGGTGAAAAGGGCGTGTGGCTGCTCGAACGCGCCCGCCAGCTCCGGCCCCGCATCATTCGCATCCTGGCCACCGCCTACTCGGACATGGACGCCGCCGTGGCCGCGGTCAACACCGGCGCGATTTACAAATACATCAGCAAACCCTGGGACGTGCCGCAGCTCGAACAGACCCTCAAGCGCAGCTTGGAATTTTTCCTCGTGCAACGCGAGCGCGACCAGTTGCTGCACGAGAAAATGTCCGTGTTGCACAACATGATGATTGCCGACCGGATTGTGAGCCTGGGTTTGCTGGCGGCCGGCTTGAGCCATCACATCCGCAACGCGCTCGTGGCGGTGAAGACCTTCCTCGACCTGGCGCCGGCCAAGATGGAGGAGGAAAAAATGGACGTCACCGGCTTGCGCAACCCCGATTTCTGGAAGGAGTATTACCAGAACGTCCAATTACAAATCGAACGCATCAACAGCCTGCTCAAAGACCTCTGGACCGCGTCCGAGAGAGCTTCAGTTCAATTTCCCGACCGCGTGGTGCTGCGCGACACCGTGGCCACCACCATCGCGGCCATGAAAGACGGTTTTGCCGCCAAGAAAATCGAGGTTGATAATCAAATTCCCGATTCCCTGCCGCCGCTCAACGTGGACGGGCCGAAAATCGCCCGACTGTTCGAGTTGTTGTTCAAAGACGAGATCGCCAGCCTGCCCGCCGGCAGCCGCCTGACGCTCACCGCGGAACTGCTCGATGGCGGCCAGAAGCCGGAGATTCAATTGCAGATCAGCGACAACGGCCCCGGCCTGCCGCAGGAATCCTTGCGCGTGCTCTTTGACCCCTTCGTCGTGCGCAGCGACACTCCCGCTGAATACGGCATTCATCTGATGGCCTGCTACTTCATTGTCTATCACCATGGCGGCAAGATCGAAGCCAGGAGCCAGGAAGGCCAGGGCACAACCTTCACGTTGCGCCTGCCGCTGCACCCGGACCGCGCCGCTCCGGCGGAAGGCGACCACGATTTTCTAAAAAGAATTCTCGTCAACGAATCGCTTTGGGACAAGTTGATCTCCCCGGAGTAAATCCGCGGGGGAAAGCTCAACACTGAAAGTCTGAAGCTCAAAGGAAATTCCAAGGCGAAAGCGGCAAACGTAAAAGCCTGCGGCTCGCGCGCCCGCTGGCCTTGATACAATCTCCCAGTGGGATTCGGCACATGGGTCGGGCGCGTCACTCCGCCCGCCGTGCTCGCGCGCCGTCGCGGCAGGTGCGCGCCATGGGCCGTGTTGGGACGAGTGGCGGGCAGAGGACTGTCCGCCCTACCCGGTTTTGTTCCGGTTGTCATCGAGAATTGTTATTCAGCTTTCTTCCCCGTTTTCCCCGGAAAATCCCTTGGGCGCGCTTCCGTTCTTTCCGTCCCGCAAAATCGGTAGTTTCTCGCGTTGCCCACCCGCACCAATCCGGCAACAATGAGAGCGAAGAGTAATTGACCTGCGGGCGAACCTGTGGCTTATGTATCGGCAGCGAAACGGTTCGAGGCAAGCTTCGGCGTGGCAGGCGGAGAATTTGCGTGGCAGCGAACGCAAAAGGCGTCATGAATTTTATGGCGCGGTCAAAACCAACACCCGGCTGGCTTTATCTTTTCGCACGGGAACGCACGGGGCAAATGTACGATGAAAACGATTTTGGTTTTGACACCCAACCCGGAGTTTGCTGACACGCTCCGCGCGGGGCTTAATCCCGAACAATTCCGCGTCGTCCACCGCGCCAGCCTGGAGGAAGCCGAGCCTCTGCTCGCGCACGGCCTGACCCACGCCTGCATCCTCGACCTCGATTTATCCGACGTGCAGGGAATCTGGGTGATCGAGAAATTGCGCCGACGCAACCCCCGATGCCCCCTCCTCGTCTGCACCGACTCGAAGCGGCCCGAATGGGAGGAAGAGGCCTACCTCAAAGGCGTCACGCACGTGCTGACCAAACCGGTGCGCGCCCGGATGTTGACGGCGCTGCTCGACCGGCTGTTCGCGGAAGTTGCGCCGTCTCCCGCGTCCCCCATCACGCAGATTTCGCCCGACACGACCCAGTTTTTCGCGCCCGCGCCCGTCATGGTGACGGGCTCGTCGCAAACCACCGAGGTGCTCCGCGATTTTTCCTCCATCCTCACCCACTCGCTCGACAGCGCCGCCTTGCTGAAACAATTCCTGCTGCTCCTGCGCAAGCTGGTAAGTGTCAATCGCGCCGTCATTTTCCTGCGGCAACCCTTCGCGGAAGCCGGCGGCGTGGCGGCGCCGGAAGAGAGTCGCCGGTTGCGCGCCGCCTGCGCCATCGGCTTGTCCAGCGGCCTGCTGGAACATTTCGAGCTGTCGTTCGATGCCGGCATCGGCGGTCAGCTTTTCCGACACGGCCGCATCCTGCGGCGCAACAGCGATGAGACGCGCAACGACCTCGAAGCGCAGAAGGAATTCGAGTTGCTCGGCGCGCAGGTGGCTGTGCCGATCCTCGACCGCGAAACGGCCATTGGCGTGGCGGTATTCGATGGCCGCGTCACCGGCGAACCGCTGGTCAACGCCGAACTGGAATTGATTTTCCACCTGCTCGAACAGGCGGGCCTGGCCATCCGCAACATCTGGCTGCACGACCAGGTGGCCGCCAACAACGAGATGATGGCCGGCGTGCTCCGCGAATTGAGCAGCGCGTGCGTCGTCGTGAGCCGCGACTTGAAAATTCTGCACGCCAACAAAATGGCGCGAAAATACTTTGCGAAGAGCGGGCGCGGCGGTGGTGATCTGGAGTTTCCGGACCTGCCGCAGTTGGTGGCCGCCAAGATTTATCAAGTGCTGCGCACCGGCACGGCCCTCGCGCCGTTCAAATTCAGACCGCCCGATGTTCCCGGCGCGGCCCATAACGTTTCCATTGTCCCCTTGCAGCGGCAGAATTCCGGCACGCCGACTTCGGCGCTGTTGATCGTCGAAGACCTGACGCAGAGCGAACAGTTGCGGCGGCTGGAAATCGAGGCCGCCAACCTGCGCCTCGTCAAAACCATGGCCGACCGGCTCGCGCACGAGGTCGGCAACGCCATGGTGCCGCTCTCGACGCATCAACAACTGCTCGCCGAAAAATATCGCGACGCCGAATTCCGCGCGTCGCTCGACAGCGCGCTGGCCGACGGCGTCAAGCGCGTCACCCGCCTGGTCAATCAGATGCGCTTCCTCGCGCGCGACGCCATGGCCGCGCAGGAGGCGTTCCCGGTCGCGCCGTTGATTGAAGAGGCCTACCAGGAAGCCCGCAAGCATCAGCCCGTCAAGACCGGCCAGTTGAAGTGCGAAAGTGTTGGCAAGCCCGCCGTTTTCACCGGGGACCGCGCCGCGCTGAAATACGCGCTCACCGAAGTCCTCATCAACGCCCTCCAGGCCAATCCCACCGACCCGAATATTGGCGTGCGTCTTCAGACGGATTCCGCCGGCGAGGAAAATTCGGGACTGCGCATCGAAGTGCAGGACAACGGCGACGGCTTCACGCCTGAAGCGCTGCAACGCGCCTCCGCCCCCTTCTACACCACGCGCAACGTGGGGTTGGGGTTGGGGCTGGCCGTCACCCGCAAAATCATCGAGACCCACCGCGGCAAACTGGAAATCATCCCGCCCAAGACCGGCCACGCCGGCATCATCCGCATCTCGCTGCCCGCCGGGGCGGAACCGCCGCTTGTGTCCTGACGTTCAGAAGCGCCGAGCGCAGTCGCGCCAGCCGTCAATTAGTCCTTGGGCAGGGCCGGAATGTTGGTTTGGGAGAGCGTAATCAAGATTCGGAATTTCCAGCGGCTTGCGGAGGATATATTCGGGTCTTCCACGCGTAGCGTCCACAATTCTCTTGTTGTTTCGACAAGGACGACCCTCGCGACTGGTCTTCCATCCTTCTTCCATTCCACTGTGTATTTGCTGATGGTCATTTTAAGGATCACCCAGGGTTCAACAAAAACTGTTGCCGTCTCAGAAAGCCGTCTCACGTCCACAAACGCCTTCGCCAGCCATTGCACCGCCGGCTGATAAGGTGAGCCAAGACGCGAGAGTTGACCTGCTATGGCTTTACAGTTGCATCCTTGGCAGGAGAGTGCCCTGGCGGCTTGGAACCGCGCCAAGCGACAAGGGATCATCGAAGCTGTCACCGGGTCGGGAAAGACTTACGTTGCGTTTGGAGCTCTCGAGGAATTGCAGAATGAGGACCGCAGGCTGAACACGCTGATCGTGGTTCCGACCGTGCCGCTCATGAACCAGTGGGTGAGCAAACTGTCGGAGCTATTCCCCGGTCGCCGAGTCGGTCGGATTGGCGGCGGGTTCACGGATGACTTCTCAAGATTTCCTTTCGCCTGCGTTGCTGTCATCAACTCCGCAGTCCGCCATACGCACAGGCTCCTTCAACACACCCTTCACGGACCGGTCAAAAGCTTCCTCATCGCTGACGAATGCCACCACTACATTGACGCTCCCGTGTTCCGGCAAATCCGGAGTTTTCCATTCCATTACACCCTTGGTCTTTCAGCCACGATTGACCCCTATGAAGTGCCGGGACTCGGCAAAGTCACCTTTGAATACGGCTTTGGGGACGCCAATCGCGACGACCTCGTTCCCAGCTTTGATCTGGTCAACACGACGGTTTCTTTGACACGCGGCGAACAAGAGGACTACAGCCAGTTTAGCGAGAAGATCGGCGAGCAGATTCAACTTGTTCGTGAGGCGTTCTACTACGAATTGCTGAATGTACCGGAGCGCGAGTTCTTTCAGCGGTTGAAGCAACTGATGGCCAGAGATGACGGTAGCCAAGATCCTGTGATCAAGCGGCTGTTCGGCCTCATTTTCAAGCGCACAAGAATCTACTATATGTCGGAGCGCAAGATGGCGCTGGCAACGGACCTGATTCGCGCGCTCGTCCATGACGGGCGCAAAAAGGCCATCGTTTTCTTTGAGCGAATCGACTCGGCAGAAGATGTTCAGACGGATGTGGCAATGGAAGCTGCGACTAAACTCCGCTCCCGAATCCAGGAAGCCATGACGATCTGGTGTCGAGTATTTCACAGTGGACTACAACGAACAGAACGCGACCAAGTCTTGAACGACTTTCGAGCAAACGGACAATCCGCACTCCTGGCTTGCCGCTGTCTCGACGAAGGAATCGACATTCCCGAAGTGGATGCCGCCATCCTCGTGGCATCAACCCAGTCCCGACGGCAGCGAATTCAGCGAATCGGAAGAACGCTGCGGCGCGGCAAGGATGACAAACGTCCGTTGATTGTGACGTTGTTCTGCCTTCACGCTCGGCGGCGAGAGCTTTGACCTGGCGCAATTACAGACAGTCATAGGGCTGCTTGCAGGCCCTGGCATGATTCAACGGTTGGACTTCGGTGGCTTTGTCCTTCTACGACCAGAGGTGCTCAGTCGCTACGCCGCCGCCGTGGTGCGAAAGGTGCGGAAGCATCCGCAGGAGTTGGGCTGCATCCGTGAGGACGAATTGCTGGCCGGGGATTTCGATCACCAGGATTTCAAACGCCTGCCGCGCGAGGACGAGGCGGTGGTGTTGCGCACGCTGCTGGAGACCTTCATCAGCCGGGCGTGGTGTCTGCGTCAGCCTTGTGATGGCTCGGCGATGCTGACGTTTCCGGGCTACTTTCGGCGCGAGCGGAAGGAGCAGCCGAGTCA